>JAKSQA010000120.1 GCA_024404335.1 Mailhella sp. | reverse complement strand
CAATCTGGATCACTTCCCCGGCAAAGCCATGGATGAACTGCTTTTCGGCGCCGATAAACCCGCCCGCGACCGGATTCAGGGACTCGTGGCCGGATCCAAGAAGCTCCGCCCCGATGATACCCTGCGCGATCTCCGCCACCTGCGCGACGGCGACCTGCTGCTCCGCGCGGGGCGGCGCACCACGGCCCGTCTCAGCGACCTGACGGGCCTCGCCTCCGACTTCGGCTCCAGGCGGCTTGCGCCCGAGCTTGAGATACTGCGCGGCGGCGCGGCAACCCTTATCCGTTACCAACTGGACTGACGCGATGACCACGATCCGTATATATGCGAGGAACATCCTGCTTGCGCTCGGCCTTTCGCTGGCCCTTCCGATCCTTCCCGGCGGGCATGCCTGGGCCGAACCCGCGGCCGCACCGCAGGAGCGCGGCCTGACGCTCGACTTCAAGGAAGCCGACATCCACGAGCTCATCCGCTACATGAGCGAATCCACGGGCCGGAACATCATCGCCGACCCGCGCGTGAAGGGCAAGGTGACCGTGTATTCCCCCGTGGCCATATCGCAGGACGAGGCCTTCGAGCTCTTCGTCTCCATCATGCGCGTGCATGAGTACGCCGTGCTCAGGAGCGGGGCGGCATACAAGGTCGTGCCCATCAAGGACGGCCTCGGCCAGAGCGAGAGCTCCGCCACGGGCCGCAGCCCGGCCGCCTCGGGCGAGACGCTCGTGACCCGCATCGTGCCGCTCAAGGTGGGCTCCGCCGCCGAGCTCGCCAAGGTGCTCCCCGCCATCCTGGGGCGCGACAGCGCCATCTCGGCCTATCCGCCCTCCAACACGCTGGCCGTCACGGCCCAGCCTGCCGCGGTGAACAAGGCGCTGGAATTCATACGCGAAGTGGAGAAGGGCCGCCACGGCGGCAGCGCGCTCACGCTGCCCCTGACGCACGGCGACGCCAAGACCCTGGCGGAGAACCTCTCCCGCGTGCTCAAGAGCCGCGACGAGGAGGCCGCCAAGAAGGGCCTCAACATCGTGAGCCATGTCACGGCCGACGAGCGCACCAACACACTGCTCGTCTACGGCGACGAGGAGGCGCTCTCCATCGCCTCCCGCATGGTGGCCGAGCTCGACATCCCCACGCCCAAGGGCAAGGGCGACGTGCACCTCATCAAGCTCGCCAACGCAAGGGCGGAAGACCTCGCCGCCGTGCTCAACACGCTTGTGGAGCGCCAGCAGATGGGCGCGGAAAGCGAGAAGAGCAAGGATGTCGTCCTTTCCCGCGATATCAAGGTCGTGGCCGACAAGTCGACCAACAGCCTCCTCGTCACGGCGCGGCCCGACGAGTTCGACGCCCTGCGCGAGGTCGTCTCGCGGCTCGACGTGCTGCGCAGGCAGGTCTTCATCGAGGCGCTCATCATGGAAGTGAACAGCGACGCCTCCTTCTCCTTCGGCATCAACTGGGCGCTGGGCGGCGACCTCACCTCCAATTCCGTCATCGCCGGCGGCGTGAACCTGGGCGGCTCGTCCATAGGCCTCGGCGGCCGCATGGTGAGCCTCCCCTCAGGCGTGAGCATCGGCACCATCCTCAAGGACGCCTTCACCGTGGGCAACACCAGCTACAGCATCCCTTCGGTCATCAACGCCGTGCGCGGCAACAACGACGTGCAGATACTCGCCACGCCGCAGCTGCTCACGCTCGACAACGAGGAGGCCTCCGTGGAGGTCGTGGACAACGTGCCCTTCACCAAGGAGTCCACCACCAGGAACGACAACGACTTCACCACCCAGTCCATGGACTACAAGGACGTGGGCGTAAAGCTCAAGATCACGCCGCGCATCGGCACCGAGGACTCGCTGCGCCTCGAGGTCGACCAGGAGATCAGCCGCGTGACCTCCGGCCTTATCACGCTCGCCAACGGCGACCAGCTCGTGGCCCCCACCACGCGCAAGCGCGCCGTGAAGACGACCATCCTCCTGCAGGACAACCAGACGGCCGTCATCGGCGGCCTGCTCGACGACAGCAAGGAGTTCACCGAGAACAAGGTGCCCGGCCTGGGCGACGTGCCCGTGCTCGGCTGGCTCTTCAAGTCGCGCTCGACAAGCGCCGCCCGCACGAACCTCTTCATATTCATCACGCCCAGGATCATCCGCTCCGCGGAGGAGTCCTCCGGCCTCACGATGGAGAAGCGCCGCCGCATCCACGAGACGAGCGTGGGCCGCGACGGGCTCGGCCTTCCCAGCCAGGGAAGGCCCAAGCTCATGAAACCCGTCTTCGTGAGGTAGCGCCGCATGACCGGAAGCCCGTTTGAACGAGCCGCCGCCGCGGCGGGCATTGATGCCCGCACCGCCGCAGACGCCCTTCGCGCCGCGGAGGAGAGGGGCGCCCCGCCCGAGGACATCCTCCTTGAGGAGGGCGCCATCGACGAGGACCGCTTCCTTGCCCTTGCCTCCGCCATGTACGGCCTGCCGTACGAGCGGGCGCTCGACCGCAGCATCCGCTCCGGCGGCGCATGGCGCGACGAGCCCGGGCTCGGATGCGCCGCGCCCCTCGCCTGGCTGCGCGACAGGGCCGTCGTGCCCGTGCGCGATGCGGGCGGCCGGCTCATGCTCGCCGCATCCCGCCCCGGCGCCATGCTCCTGTGCGGCGACCTGGCCGCGCTCTGGGGCGAGGCCCCCTGCGGCGTGGTGCGCGTGCCTTCCGCCGACGTGCAGGCCGTGACCAACCGCATCTTCGGCGAGAGCGTCCATTCCGGCGACAGCGTGGCCGACGTGCTGGGCGGCGAGGCTCTTTCCCTCGCCGAGGGCGGGGCGGAATCGGTGGAGGACCTCCTGGAGGAGGACAGCGACGCTCCGTTCATCAGGCTGGTGAACATGCTCCTCACGCAGGCCGTGCGCGCCGGGGCGAGCGACATCCACATCGAGCCCTACCGCGACGTCTCGCGCGTGCGCTTCCGCCTTGACGGCGTGCTGTACGAGCGCCACACCGTGGAGAAGGCCTTCCATGCCGCCCTTGTCTCGCGCATCAAGGTCATGGCCAGACTCAACATCGCCGAGAAGCGCCTTCCGCAGGACGGCCGCATCGCCGTGTCGCTCGGCGGCCGGCAGGTGGGGCTCCGCGTCTCCACGCTGCCCACGGCCTTCGGCGAGCGCGTGGTGCTGCGCCTTCTGGAGAAGAGCGAGCGCGTGCTCTCCCTGGCGGAGCTCGGGCTCGGAGAGGACGACCTTGCGCGCGTGCGCTCGCTGGTGGGGCTCACGCACTGCATGATACTCATCACCGGGCCCACCGGCAGCGGCAAGACGACCACGCTCTACGCCATGCTGCAGGCCCTCGCCTCGCCCGAAAGGAACATCCTCACCATCGAGGACCCTGTGGAATACGAGCTCGAGGGCGTGGGGCAGATGCAGGTCAACACGAAGATCGGCCTCACCTTCGCCGACGGCCTGCGCACCCTGGTGCGCCAGGACCCCGACGTCATCCTCATCGGCGAGATCCGCGATACGGAAACCGCCGCCATCGCCGTGCAGTCGGCGCTCACCGGCCATCTCGTCCTCTCCACGCTGCACACCAACGACGCGCCGAGCGCCGTGGCCCGACTCTTCGACATGGGCGTGGAGCCCTTCCTCCTTTCCTCCGTGCTCAGGGCCGTGGCCGCCCAGCGGCTCGTGCGCGTGCTCTGCCCGCACTGCCGCGAGGCGTACATCCCCGACGAGCAGGAGATCCGCTCGCTGGGCAGGATGGGCGCGCTCTACCGCAGGGGCACGCCGCTCTACAGGCCCCGCGGCTGCCCCGAGTGCATGCACACCGGCTACCGCGGCCGCATGGCCGTGTACGAGCTCATGCCGGTGACGGAGAGCCTCAAGAAGCTCATCGTGGAGAAGGCCGACGCCAACGTCCTGCGCAGGCAGGCGCTGGAGGAGGGCATGTACTACCTCAGGGACGGCGGCATACGCAAGGTCCTCGAGGGGCGCACATCCCTGGCCGAGGTCGTCCGCGTGACGGCGGGGTAGGGGGCATGCCGTGAAGAAGACCACCCTCGCCGCCGTGACCGCCATAGCCGCCGCCGGGCTCGCCGCCTTCGGCGCTGGGTACGGCCGTCTTGCGCTTGAGCAGGCGGCGGCCGATGCGCTGCGCCGCTGCGAGGCGGCGGCGCCCGTGCGGTTCTCCGAGCCCCGCATGTCGCTTCTCCCGCCTTCGGCCACTGTGGAGCGCGCCGTCATCCGCGGCCCGCACGGCGTGCTGGAGCTCCGCGGCC
>JAKSQA010000012.1 GCA_024404335.1 Mailhella sp. | reverse complement strand
CAGCGCACGGAGTCGAGCCCCATGGCCTGGATGTCGATCTTCCGGTCTCCCCGGAGGGGAAGGATGGAGCCCGGCTGTAGCAGGCGGAGCTCAGTGCCGAATTCGTATGCCTTGTGGATGCTCAGCCAGGAGCGCGCAAGTTTTGATCCTGCGGCGGAAGTGACGGATTCGGGGACCTTTACGAATATGCTGTATCCCGGGCGGGGGCTCACACGGTAGCGGAGCGTTCCGGATGCGAAATCACCGGGCTGCATGGGAGTGAGGCGGAGCGGCGCCGCCTGCTCCATGAGCGCCACGGGGATGCGGCCCGCCTTGTCCCAGTCATACGGACGGTCGGCCCCCGGGGTGTTGTGGAGGGGGAGCTCGCCGACGATGATGGACTTCGCGAGCTCGTCGGAACGGACATGCATGCTCAGGCTGACCTCGAGTTCCCAGGTCTTGTCGAGCGTTTCCGTGGAAACGGCGTTAAGCGTGGTCCTTTTCACGACGAAGGGCGAGCTCTGGACGGGGACCATCCAGGATGCGTTCCTGCCTTTGGCGGAGGAAAGGACGATGCCGCCGTCCTTGACGGAATATGCCGGGTAGCCCGTCACGTCGAAGGATATCCCTCCTTTGTCATGAGGAAGGGAGAGAAGCGGCACGGTGAGCATGACCGAATCCTTCTCGGCGTTCCATATCTGCTTAAGCGACCCGAGCCTCAGCCCTTCGGATCCGGGGGTCTTCTTGACGATGAAGAGATCGGGCGAGGGATTGCGCACAGGATAGCTGAAGGTCATGCGGGCGGACAGCATGTGTGCGGCGCGCGCGGAGGGATCGACCCATACGCTGTGCTGGGGCATGGAGACCGCGGCGGGGAGCGTGGTGATCTTCGCCTGGGGCCGCGAAAGCCGGACGGACGAGGGGATCCTCATCGCCGAAGTGTCCACGGTGTATGTCATGGAGGGGGAGAGGGGCTCCCTGGGGATGAAGCGGGCCTCGGAGCTTCCCGTCCAGCGCCAGGAGCCGGGGATCTGGGGGGAGATGGAGATGCCCTTCACCTGCTCGCCGTCTTCACCGAGTGAGGCGCCGCAGGCCGTCTGCCACTGCTTGCTGCCGTATTTGGAGCGGCAGAGCTTCTCATCGGGAAGGAAGCGCACGGTGAGGCCGTCGCGCCAGTCGATGTTCTGCTGCACGGAGATGTCGATGTATGCGGGAGCCGAGGGAGTTGCCGCCGCTGCAGGAGCCGCGGATGTCAGAAGGGCAGCCAGGCAGGCAAGTATGGTGCTGCGCAGTTTCATAGTCGTCCTCGTGTCCGGGGATCCGCCCCGTACGGATTTGTGTAATGATGTCGGCATCCAGTGCCGCATGAATGAGGAAAAATCAATTTTTTTTAGTAGTATAATGCCAATATTGTCTCTCGGTGAGAGACTGTCGTCCTCTGCTGGCGGAGCTGTCAGCATTCAGGAGCATCGAAGAGAAGGTCTTCCTCGGGGTACATTGCCTCGTAGCCGGCCTTGAACTCCGCGTAGCGGCCCTCGAGGATCGCACGTCTCGCGCCGCGCACCATGTCGAGGAAGTATGTGAGGTTGTGGATGGAGTTCAGCCGGAAGGCGAGAAGCTCCTTGCTGACGTACAGATGGCGCAGATATGCCTTGGTGAAGGTCCTGCAGGTGTAGCAGGAGCATTTCGGATCAAGGGGGGAATCGTCTTCGGCGTATTCCCGGCGCTTTATGTTGACCTTGCCGGCCGAAGTGTAGAGCGTCCCGTTCCGCGCGTTGCGCGTGGGGAGCACGCAGTCGAACATGTCCACGCCCGTCTCTATGGCATGGAGTATGTCGAGAGGAGTGCCTACGCCCATGAGGTAGCGGGGCTTTTCCTGGGGAAGCACGGGGTCGAGCGCCCGCAGATTCTTCATCATGAGGTTCTTCGGCTCGCCTACGGCGAGGCCGCCGATGGAGTACCCTTCGAAGCCTATGTCCATGAGCTGGCGGGCCGAGGCTTCACGGAGCTCCGGATAGGTGCAGCCCTGGACGATGCCGAAAAGGAGGCCGGGGGATCCCACAGGGTGGGCGGCTCGGCATCGTGCGGCCCATTCCGTCGTGCGGCGCACGGCTTTGGCGGCATCTTCCCTGGAGGCCCCGTAGCCCAGGCATACGTCCAGGGGCATCATGATGTCGGAGCCGAGGTTCCTCTGGATGGAAACGACCTTTTCCGGGGTGAACATATGGCGGGAACCGTCTATGTGGGAGCGGAATTCCACTCCGTCGGCGCTCATCTTATTAAGGGAGCTGAGGCTGAATGCCTGGAAGCCGCCGCTGTCGGTGAGGATGGGACGGTCCCATTTCATGAATTCATGCAGGCCTCCCCGCCGCGCCACGAGATCGTCTCCGGGACGGAGGTAGAGATGGTATGTGTTGCCGAGGATGATCTGTGCGCCGATGGCGTGGATGTCATCGGGGGCGAGGGCCTTGACGCTGCCTACGGTTCCGACGGGCATGAATATGGGGGTCTCGATGCTTCCGTGGGCGGTATGGAGGATGCCGGCCCGGGCTCTGCCGTCCATGCCGATGAGTTCGAACGTACCGGGTGTTTTTTCCATGTGTGTCTCGGGTGTCATAGGGCGAGGAGCCAGCAGCAGGCCACGCATGCCGCTGCCGCCGCGCCGAGGAGGAATTCTTGGAGAGGGCGTTCAGGGGAAGTATGACGCATTGTGGCACCGACGGCAAGGCCGGTGAGGAAGCCGCATGCGAGCCCGAATATGTGCGCCGCATAGTCTATGTTCTCGCCTTCGGTGCCGAGCAGTGCGAGGAAGGCCGCTGCCGCCGCGGCAGGCACGGCGGCTCTGCGCAGGATTCCGGATGCGCGGCTTCTGACGAGCATGTCGGCGCACAGGAGGCCCACTATGGCGAACATCGCTGTGGAAAAGCCTATGCTGTTCCAGCCCGGGCCGCGGTAGAGCACGTTGAGGGCGTTTGCGAGCATGCCCGAGGCAAGCGTGGCCGCCAGCGCGGTGCCGAGCCCCGTCCTCTGGGCGAGGAGGATGAGGAAGGGGGAGGTGAAGACCACGTTGCTGAAAAGGTGGAGGCTGTCCCTGTGCAGTGTGAGAGCCGTCGCAAGCCTCCACCATTCGCCGCGCAGGACGGCGGATGAGTCCAGGCTGCCGGCCTGGATCCATGACCGCGGATCGGCGGCGTCGAACGGCGTCGACCACCAGCCTGTCCTGAGCCCGTGCCATGCGAGGAGGATCAGCAGGAGAAGCATGGCCCAGTGGCCGTTGCGGCGGAGAGGAAGGCGGACCGGCTTCGGCGGAGGGGCTTCGGCGGCGACATCGGCAAGCTCGATGCGCGCCCTGAGCTCGTAGATCGCGGGGACCCATGCGCGCATCCGCGAGCCGTGTCCTTTAATGATATAGGGTATGTCCCCCGCATCCAGGATAAGCCTGAGCAGCTCCATGCGGCCTGTGGAATAGGGCTCCGGTTCATGCCCCCGCCGCTCCGGACCGCCGAAATCCACGATGCACCATCCCGGAGGAACGGATGAAGGCCGGTGCCACATGGGGATTTTTCGTTTTGGGCGATGGCGGAAGGGGGCCTTGCCTGACGTCATGGGGTCTCCCCGGAGGGCGGATAATAAAAAAGGCGGAGATTATCCCCGCCCTGGAAATGCGATGTGCCGCTTGATTAGTCGTTTTCGCTCTTGATGAGGGGCTTGACGACGGCGCCGGAGCGCAGGCAGCGGGTGCAGACGTTGATGGTGCGGACGGTGCCGTCTTCGCACTGCTGGCGGACAGCCTGCAGATTGGGGTTGAAGCGGCGCTTCGTCTTGATGTTGGAATGGCTCACATAGTTGCCCACCATAGCCTTCTTGCCGCAGATTTCACACTGTTTACCCATGGTATATCCTCCTGAGAAGCCCGAGTGGGCCGGAATATGCAGAATAATCGGCGGGGCTCCGCCGTACGGACTGTCGAAACTAGTCTGAAAATTTAAAAAATGCAAGTGAAAAGCTGGAACGGACGCTGTTCCCTCCGGAATCCCTGAAGGAGGGGATTCCGGAGGATCGGCGGAATCAGTCATCGAAAAAGACGGGGGGGATGTCGCACAGCGTCGCGACCATGACGGCCTTGATGGTGTGCTTGCGGTTCTCGGCCTCATCGAAGACGATGGAGTTCGGGGATTCGAACACGTCCTCGGTGACCTCGAGGGCCTCCAGGCCGAACTTGCGGTAGATGGATTCGCCGACAGCCGTCTCGCGGTTGTGGTATGCGGGCAGGCAGTGCATGAACTTGCAGGCGGGATTGCCGGTAAGTTCCATGAGCTTCGCGTTGACCTGGTAGGGAAGGAGCATGTCTATGCGTTCCTTCCACACCTCGTCGGGCTCGCCCATGGAGACCCAGACGTCGGTATAGACGAAGTCGCAGCCCTTCACGCCCTCTTCGATGTCGGCGGTACGGATGATCTCGGCGCCCGTGTGAGCCGCTTCTTCGGCGCAGAGGGCGAAGATCTCGTCGGAGGTCTGCATGGCGGCAGGTGCCACGGAACGGAACTTCATGCCCATCTTGGCCGCACCCATCATGAGTGAGTTGCCCATGTTGAAGCGGGCGTCACCGACATAGGCGAAGGTGATCTCATTAAGAGGCTTGTCGCAGTGCTCAAGCATGGTGAGGAAGTCGGCGAGTATCTGCGTGGGATGTGATTCGTTCGTGAGGCCGTTCCAGACCGGGACGGGGGAATGCTCGGCGAGCTTCTCCACGATCTCCTGGCCATGGCCGCGGTATTCTATGCCGTCGAACATGCGCCCGAGGACGCGGGCGGTGTCGGCCATGGATTCCTTCTTGCCGATCTGCGACCCCTCGCTGAGGTAGGTGCAGCGGCCGCCCTGGTCGTAGACGGAGGTCTCGAAGGCGCAGCGGGTCCTGGTGGAGGTCTTCTCGAAGATGAGGGCGATGTTCTTGCCGCGGAGCATCTGCGGCTCACGGCCGTGTCTGTTCAGCTCCTTAAGACGGGCGGCGAGCCTGAGAAGGAAGCGGAGCTCCTCGGGGGAGTAGTCGGCGATTTTAAGGAAGTCGCGGTTTTTGAGGCTGAGCATGGCGGTACCTTCAGGATCGGAAGTCCAGCATCATGCCGACTTCGTCACAGTTATAGAATTTGGGACATTTGCTGCATTCGGCCCAGACGACGGGAGAGAGCGTGTCGCGGTCTACGGTCCGGAAGCCGAGGGACGAGAAGAACCCCGGGGCAAGGGTGAACGTGAAGACATGCGCCGCACCGAGGATTCGGGCATCCTCGACGAGGTCATTCACCATGATTCTGCCCAGGCCGTGCTTCTGCAGTGCGGGATGGACGGCGACGGAACGCACTTCGGCGAGGTCCTCCCAGAGGACATGCAGGCCTCCGCAGGCGATCACGGTTTCCGTTCCGCCGCAGGAGAGGGTCATGACACGGTAGTCCTGTATGTTCTGATAGAGATACAGAGGGCCGCGGGCCAGCATGATGCGCGCTGAGGCGAATTCGTTGATCAGGCACGACATGCCGTCGACGTCCTGGATGCGGGCCTTGCGTGTGGTGAATACGGAAGGCAGCTCGGCCGATGCAAGGTCGGGGAGGACCGATGTGCGGCCGGGGCGTGCCTTCTGAGGGGAGGAGATGGGGGAATGCATGGAAGATGCTGCTCCGAATGCGAAATAAAAAAACAGCATATCGCACTAGGTAGACGCTTGCAATATTTACGAGGGTAGAATTTTCTTGTGATTTCTTGATTTTTAAGGCACAGTACCGGGCTCGGGTTGATTGGAATGCCCGGATATTCAGACAAGAATAAAGAGACGTCCCCCAGTGCGGGGACGGAAGGAAAGGATACATGAAGAAGGTTAGAGTAGCTATCAACGGTTTCGGCCGCATCGGCCGCCAGGTCTTCCGCGCCGCCTACGGAAAGTATGCGGACCGCATCGAGATCGTCGCGATCAACGACCTCATGGACGCGAACACCAACTTCCATCTGCTCATGCACGACAGCGCATACGGCCCCGCGGGATTCGACTGCGAGGTCTCCTCCGAGAAGTCCTCCGTGGGCGGCGTGGAGTGCACCTATGTCAAGGTCGGCGACTGGAATGTCGCATGCCTTGCCGAGCGTGACCCCAAGAACCTTCCCTGGGCAGCCCTGGAGATCGATGTCGTCGTCGAATCCACCGGCATTTTCCGCACCGCGCCCCAGGCCGGCGTCCATATCGAACGCGGCGCCAGGAAGGTCGTCATCTCCGCCCCCGCCAAGCAGCCCGACCTCACCGTCGTCATGGGCGTGAACCAGGACCAGTACGACCCCGAGAAGCATCACATCCTTTCGAACGCCTCCTGCACCACCAACTGCCTCGCCCCCGTGGTCAAGGTCATGGACCAGGAATTCGGTGTGAAGCTCGGCAACATGGTCACCGTCCATTCCTACACGAACGACCAGCGCATCCTTGACCTTCCCCACAAGGACCTCCGCCGTGCCCGCGCCGCTTCGCTGAACATCATCCCCACCAGCACCGGCGCCGCCAAGGCCGTCGCCGAAGTCATTCCCCAGCTTAAGGGGCGCTTCTCCGGCTACTCCCTCCGCGTGCCCACTCCCACCGTGTCCATCGTGGACTTCTCCGCCATCCTGGAGCGCCCCACCGATACCGAAACCCTCGTCGCCGCATTCCGCAGGGCTTCCGACACCTATCTTAAGGGCATTCTCGGCGTGAACGACCTCCCCCTCGTCTCCATGGATTTCAAGGGAGACAGCCGCTCCTCCATCGTCGAATCCGAATACTGCACCGTGCAGGACGGCATGTTCGCCAAGGTCGTGAGCTGGTACGATAACGAATGGGGCTACTCCAACCGCCTCATCGACCTCATCTGCCACATGCAGGAGAAGGGCATCTGATCCTGGATCCTGATCCGGAACGGAAGGGCGGGGCGCATCTGCATCCCGCCCTTTTCCTATGCCTTCGGCGCGGCTTGCACGGGCGCGGAAGGAAGCGCCTCATCGAATCCTGAAGCTTCCCCGCAAACTGATCCGGCTTTTTCTGGAAGAACGCGGCGTCCGCCGCAACATAGCCTATTTCTGCAAGTACGTCCTCGCTCTGCTCGTGATGGTGCTGTTCTTCAGCATCATCTTCCACGGCATAATGAACTACGAGGGGCGTGACTATTCATGGGTGACGGGCGTCTACTGGTCCCTGACCGTCATGTCGACCCTCGGCTTCGGTGACGTGACGTTCAACTCGGATCTGGGGAAGCTGTTCTCCATCGTCGTGCTGCTTGCGGGCATGGTGAGCCTTATCATCGTACTGCCCTCGGCGTTCATCCAGTTCGTCTATACGCCGTGGGTCGAGGCGCAGAAGAAAAAGGAGGCCCGGCATGACCTCCCGTCATCCGTGCGGAACCATGTGATCATCGTAGGTGTCAGCCCCATCACGCGGAATCTCGCCCAGGTGCTCTCCCGCTACGGCGTGTACAGCGTGCTTCTGTGCAGCACTACGCAGCAGGCGCTCGACCTGATGGACCAGGGGCTCCATGCCATCGTCGGTGATTACGACGATGCGGCGGTCTACAGGAGCCTGCGCGCCGATGAGGCGAGGATGGTCGTGGCCATGGATTCCGACGAGCGCAACACCAACGTCGCATTCACACTGCGGGAATACAGCGCCAAAGTGCCCCTCGTCTCCAGGGCGGAGAAGGATGAGTCGATCGACATCCTCCAGCTTGCCGGATGCACGTGGGTGTTCCAGTTCAGGAAGGCGCTCGGCCAGTCGCTCACAAGGCGGGTATCCACCGGAAGGCTCTCGCTGAGCAAGCTCGCTGCCTTCGGCCCGCTTGTCGTCGCGGAGGCCATGGTCAAGCATACGAGGCTCGGCGGCAGGACGCTGAGGGAATGCAACCTCCGCGGAGCGATGGGGATCAACGTGGTGGGCCTGTGGAACCACGGCTCGTTCGAACATGCGATGCCTGATGTCGTCCTCGAGGAGCACATGGTCCTCGTCATGGCCGGCACGCGTGAGCAGATGGAGGAGTTCTCCAAGACGCTCTCCAAGGAGCAGAGCACCGATGCCGCACCGGGCGCGGTCATCATCATCGGCGGTGGAAGAGTGGGCAGGGCTGCCGCGCTGGCCATAATGGAGCGGGGGATCGACGTCGTCGTCATCGACAAGCTGTCCTCCATCGGCTCCATCAAGGGGATACGGCCCGTCGTCGGTGATGCCGCCGACCTTGCCGTCCTCGAGAAGGCGGGCATCCGTACGGCGCCGTCGGTCATCATCACAACGCACGACGACGACATCAATATCTACCTCACCATCTACTGCCGCAGGCTGAGGCCCGATATCCAGATCATCAGCCGGACCAATCTGGACAGGAACGTGCGCGTCCTGCATACGGCCGGAGCGAACCAGGTGCTCTCCCTGGCCTCGATGGTTTCGAACAGGATCATCAATCTGCTCGAGCCGGGGCGGGTGATCATGATAAACGAAGGCCTGAACATATTTAAGGTTAAGGCAGGGGAGGCCCTGCTCGGCAAGACGCTCATAACAAGCGGGATCAGAAAGAACACGCGGTGCAACGTCGTTGCCGTGAAGGACAGGAAGGGAGAGATGATGGTCAATCCCGACCCTTCAAGGAAATTCTGCTCGGGCGACGAGCTGTTCATCATAGGCGACTCGGAGTCCGAAACGAATTTCTACGAGAAGTATCCGCCCGACAGTCTTCTGGAAGAAGAAAGTGAATGCTATGAGGATATGCCTCTGCAGGTGAGGGAAAGCCTTGTGAAAAGGTCCGGGCGCTGCGCCGAGAAGATTTTCGGGAAGAGACCGTAGTTTTTTTTCGGAAAATATTCCATGGGAGAAAAAAAACTTGACTCCGGAAGGGGGGGAATGTAGAAGAAATCTGCCCCGAATAAGGGTGTCTCCCATAAGAAAATGGGAAGGACAGATTGAATCTGTTCTGCTGCTCTCCAGTCTGATCAGACTGGAGCTTTGACATTTGCAGGCGTCACCACATGCCGAAGATGTCAGACCAGAAGATTCCGGAAGGAATCAAGGTTTATCCGATAAGCGGGCAATCCGCGGTATCGGGCGTGTGATGGCCCCTGCGGGACCACCTGATCGACGGAACGGAAGTTCCGGAACGGATCGGGAGGCGACCGGGTTGAGCTTCTAGTAGATTGTGCATAGGGCGTAAGGTTGCCGGAAAGGTCCGACAGACAAATCCCCCCCCCACATATCTGCTTGGAAAGCTTCAGAAGAAATGAAGTTTTCTTCGGCCGCACCCGATTTAGGTGTAGGAATGAGAAGGCCCCGTTCACTGCAAGGTGAGCAGGACAGGGCGCTTCATGAGATGATCGGCGCATAAGCCGGTCAGCCGCCTGGACAGGCGGTGAGGTTCTCCGGCTGAAATACTCCGAATGGGATCAGCTGGAGCGGTTTTCCAGAAAATGGAGATTCGCAATGACGACAGTTGGCAGTGATCGTATCCGTATCAAGCTTAGGGCTTACGATTACCGTATCCTCGACAAGGCTGTGGCGGAAATCGTGGACACTGCGCGCAATACCGGCGCAGGTGTGGCTGGGCCTATTCCTCTGCCCACCAATATTCACAAGTACACGATTCAGCGCTCGGTCCACGTGGACAAGAAGTCCCGTGAACAGTTCGAGATGAGGGTCCACAAACGCCTTATGGACATCCTCGACCCCACGCAGCAGACCGTGGACGCTCTGGGCAAGCTTTCCTTGCCCGCCGGCGTGGATGTGGAAATTAAGCTCTAGAGAGGGGCGTCATAAATAAAAAAATGGGTATTATTGGACGAAAGCTGGGCATGACCCGTATTTTCGCCGACGACGGCAGCGCTGTTGCCGTTACCGTGGTCAAGGCAGGTCCCTGCCCCGTGACCCAGGTCAAGACGGTCGAAAAGGACGGATACAACGCTCTTCAGATCGCTTTTGAAGAAGTTGCCGAAAAGAAGGTTACCAAGGCCCTCCGCGGCCATTTCGCCAAGGCCGGCGTGGCTCCCTGCCGCGAGACCCGCGAAATCCGCCTCGAAGAACCTGCCGCCCTCGAAGCCGGCCAGGTCGTTACCGCCGACATCTTTGCCGCCGGCGACAAGGTCAAGGTTACCGGCACCAGCATTGGTAAAGGTTATCAGGGCGTTATGCGCCGCTGGAATTTCCACGGCATCGATGATGGCCACGGTGACGAAAAGGTTCATCGTTCCGGCGGTTCCATCGGTAACAACACCTTCCCCGGCCACGTTATCAAGGGCCGCAAGATGGCTGGCCAGTGGGGCGCCGAGCGCGTCACCCAGCAGGGCCTGACCATCGTTGAAGTTCGCCCCGAAGATAACGTCATCCTCATCAAGGGTGCCGTTCCCGGACCTAAGAATGGTCTGGTGCTTGTCCGCAAGCAGTAGTGCACACACAGGAGTAGAAACAATGGCTGTTATGAAGATTTACGATCAGAACAATCAGGAAGCCGGTGAAATCACCCTCGCTCCCGAAGTGTTCGAAGTCGAAGTGAGGCCGGAGATTCTGAACCTTGTGGTTCGTGCCTATCGCGCTGCGCTGCGCGCCGGCACCCACGCCGCCAAGACCCGTGCCTTCGTGTCCGGCGGCGGCAAGAAGCCCTTCAAGCAGAAGGGCACCGGTAATGCGCGTCAGGGCTCCAACCGTTCCCCCATCATGCGTGGCGGCGCGGTTATCTTTGGACCCCAGCCGCGTGATTACAGCTTCAAGGTCAACAAGAAGGTCCGCGCTCTGGCTCTTCGCATGGCTCTTTCCTCTCGCGTGGCCGACGGCCTCAAGATTGTGAAGGGCATCGAAATCGCCGAAGCCAAGACCAAGCTCTTTGCTGCTGTCGCCAAGAACCTCGGCCTCACGAAGGCTCTTGTCGTTGCCGCAGCCGGTGAAAACGGTGTGGATTCCAAACTGGTCCTCGCCGCTCGCAACATCCCCGGCATCACCCTCGTTCCCGCTGACGCCGTCACGGTGTACGACGTGCTGAACTGCAAGCAGCTCGTGGTGCTGGAAGGCGCTCTGTCCCAGCTTGAAGAGAGACTGAAGTAGTCGCTCCCCTTGAAAGGAATGGACATGGATTATACTCAAATTCTTCTTCGGCCCGTGGTGACCGAAAAGGCTACCGCTCTTCGCGAGAACGGTGTGTATGCCTTTTTCGTCGATCCCAAGGCCAACAAGATCGAGATCGGTAAGGCAGTGGAAGAAGCCTTCAAGGTCAAGGTCGCGAAAGTCAATGTCATTACGGTTAAGCCCCGCCGCCGCGTGCGCCAGGGCCGTGTGAAGGGTCGTATCGCCGGCTATCGCAAGGCATATGTCACCCTCGCCGCCGACAACAAAATCGATTTCTTCGAGGGAGTCTGATAGATGGCTGTTCTGAAGATGAAACCGACCTCGGCCGGCCGTCGTTTCCAGACTGTGTCCGACTTCGCTGAGATCACCAGATCTACGCCGGAAAAGTCTCTTACCGAAGGTCTTACCAAGAAGAGCGGCCGCAACAACAACGGCCGCGTCACCAGCCGCCGCCGCGGTGGCGGTCACAAGCGCGTGTATCGTATCATCGACTTCAAGCGTGACAAGATGGGCATCGCCGCCCGTGTCTCCGAGATCGAATACGATCCGAACCGTACCGCCCGCATCGCCCTTCTGACGTATGCCGACGGCGAAAAGCGCTACATCCTCGCTCCCGTGGGCATCCAGCAGGGCGACATGATCGAAGCCGGCGACAACGCCGACATCAAGCCCGGCAACGCTCTCATGATCGGCCGTATCCCGGTCGGCACCAACGTGCACAACATTGAGATGCATCCCGGCCGCGGCGGCCAGATGTGCCGCGCCGCCGGTACCTATGCCCAGCTCGTCGGCAAGGACGGCAAGTACGTCATCGTGCGCCTGCCCTCCGGCGAAGTCCGCAAGGTGCTTGCCACCTGCCTCGCCACCGTCGGCCAGGTCGGCAATGTACAGCATGAGAACATCAGCCTTGGCAAGGCAGGCCGCAACCGCTGGCTCAGCCGTCGTCCCAAGGTCCGCGGTGTCGCCATGAACCCTGTCGACCATCCTCTGGGTGGTGGTGAAGGCCGCAGCTCCGGCGGACGTCATCCTGTGACGCCCTGGGGTATTCCGACCAAGGGCTACAAGACCCGTGCACAGAAGAAGCCTTCCGGCCGTCTCATCATCAAGAGACGCGGTCAGAAGTAAGAGGAGCCGGACATGCCCAGATCTCTCAAGAAAGGTCCCTTTGTGGACGGCAGCCTCCTGAAGAAGGTGGAAGCGGCCGCTGGCAGCAGCGACCACAAGGTCATCAAGACCTGGTCCCGCCGTTCCATGGTTCTGCCCGAAATGGTTGGTTTGACGTTCGCCGTGCATAACGGCAAGAAGTTCATCCCTGTCTTCGTGACGGAAAACATGGTCGGCCACAAGATGGGTGAATTCGCACCCACTCGTACGTTCCACGGCCACGCTGCGGACAAGAAGACGAAAGCGGTCAAAAAATAGCGAGTAACGTTCATGGAATCTAAAGCAATCTGCAAGTTTCAGCGCGTTTCTCCTCGTAAGACCCGTCTGGTTGCCCAGAACATCAAGGGTCTTCCTGTGGAAGATGCCCTGAACCAGCTCAAGTTCACGCCCAACAAGCCCGCCGGTATCCTTTATGGTGTGGTGCGTTCGGCACTGGCCAACGCCTCCCAGTTCCCCGGCATCGATGTGGACTCCATGTACGTCAAGGACGTTGTGGTCAACGAAGGTCCCACCTGGAAGCGCTTCATGCCGCGTTCTCAGGGTCGTGCAATGCACATTCGCAAGCGTACCAGCCACATCACCGTAATTCTCGCGGAAGGACAGGAATAGGCTATGGGTCAGAAAGTACATCCTTACGGCTTCCGTTTGGGATATAATAAGAACTGGCAGTCCCGCTGGTTCAGCAAGAAGGAATACGCTTCCTTCGTGTTTGAAGATCACAACATCCGCAACTATGTGAAGAAGCTTCTTTACAGTGCCGGTGTTGCCCGTATCGAGATCGAGCGCTTCGGCGGTCGCAT
>JAKSQA010000119.1 GCA_024404335.1 Mailhella sp. | reverse complement strand
TACTACTTCATTCTCATGGCGGCGCAGTATGGCCGCCAGTCGGGCGACACCGCCGGATCCCCCGGGCTCATCATCACCTCCCCCAACGGGATGGTGCAGCTTAAGGAAGGCGCCATCGTCGCCTCCCGCCACATCCACATGGCTCCTGAGGATGCCGCCCGCTTCGGCGTCGCCGACGGCGATATGGTCGATGTGCGCCTCAACTCCGCCCGCCCCGTCGTGTACGAGGAAGTCCTCGTCCGCGTGAACAAGAATTTCAGGCTTGCCATGCACATCGATACCGATGAAGGCAACGCAGCCGGCTGGAAGAAGGATACGGTCGCCACGATCGTCGCCCGCAGAAGAGGCTGAGATGGACTTCACGGAAGCTGAACGCAAGCTCGCGGATCTTGAATCCTGCATCGGATCCCCCAGGGAAGTCACCTCCGACGAACCGCTCTACACGGGCGTCGACCTCGGCACGGCGTATATCGTCGTTGTCGTGACCGACGCAGAAGGTGAGCCGGTCGCCTGCGAGCTTGAGTTCGCCCAGGCCGTACGTGACGGTCTTGTCGTCGATTATTCGGGGGCCTGCGCCGTCGTGCGCAGGCTCATCCGGAAGATTGAGGAGAAGCTCGGCCGCGAACTCCGCACCGCCGCGATCGCCGTGCCTCCGGGAACGGACTCCCGTTCCTGCGATACGCACAGGCATGTCGTCGAAAGCGCAGGGCCCGAGGTCATCATGTGCCTCGATGAGCCTACCGCGGCGAACGCCGTGCTCGGCATCACCGACGGCGCCATCGTCGACATCGGCGGCGGCACCACCGGCCTCTCCATCCTGAAGGACGGGAAAGTCGTCTATACGGCCGATGAGCCCACGGGCGGCACCCACCTCTCCCTCGTTCTCGCCGGAAGCTATTCCATTCCGATTGACGAAGCGGAAGCCATCAAAAAGGACTATTCCCGCCATCGCGAGATATTCCCCGTAGTCAAGCCTGTCGTGGAGAAGATGGCCTCCATCATCCGCACCCACATCAAGGGGCATGACGTTTCCGACATCTATCTTGTCGGCGGCACCTGCTGCCTCACCGGCATGGAGAACGTCATTGCCAAGGAGACGGGCCTGCCCGTTTCCAAGCCTACGAACCCCTTCCTCGTCACGCCCCTGGGCATCGCCCTGAACTGCGCGGCGTCTAAACGGTAAGCATGCACATGACTGATCAGGAACTTGCCCAAATCGTCCGCACGGCTGTGCTCGATATCCTGAAATCCGGAAAGGCCGCCGCCGCTCCGTCCGACCATGCGTCCGATGCCGGCCTCCCGCGCATCCGGGTTCTTGATGACCGCAATCCTGAGGCCGAGGCCAAAGTCGCGGTGAAACTCCGCAACCGCTATCCCGGCGGATTCAGGCTCTGCTTCAACGGAGAATGCCTTGCCGGAGAAGCCCCCGAGCTCATCATCGTTCCCTCCATCTGCTGCGCTTCCATGGCAAAGCTCGCCACAGGCGCACCTTCCGGCCGCCTGATAGAGATCATGAAGCTGCTTCTCGAAGGGAATGACGTCTGGGTGATCGACTACTGCTACGACGACTACGCCTTCACGGCTCCCGCCGCGCTTTATGAGATGTATGCGGGCTATGAGAAGAAGCTGGCCTCCTTCGGCCTCAGGCGCCTGCCTGACGTCAAGCCTGCCGCCATACGCAGCCAGGAGAAGCTCATCACGGCCAAGGCGGTCGAGGATGCCGTCGCATCCGGCGTGCGCAGGCTCACCGTATCGGCATCGGCCATCGTCACCGCCCTTGCGGCCGATGCGGCCGCACGCACGGGCCTTGAGATCGTCAGGGATTCCGGGAGGCCCGCATGATCATAGGCATTGTGATCGGAAACGTCTGGGCCACCAAGAAGGAAGACGCCCTGAGCGGACTCAAGCTCATGGTCGTCAGGCGTATCGAGGCAACTGACGACAGCCTTCTCCAGAGCTTCGTCGCCGTCGACCGCGTCGGAGCCGGCATAGGCGAGAAGGTACTTGTCGCAACCGGCAGCGCCGCCCGGCAGACCTTTGCCACGACGAATATCCCTGTTGACGCCGCCATCGTAGGCATCCTCGATGAAGTCGAGATAGCCGACTCGGCACGATAGTCCTCGACGCCATCCGGCCATCCGCTGAACGAATTCGGAGCATCTGCAAATGAAGACCCTGATAACAAAGCAGAATATCGATAGCCGCATTTCCCCTGTCGACCACAGGTTCCATGCCGACGGCGACATCATCATCACCGCAGGCGCCAGGGACGAGCTCCGCAGCCGCGGCATCCGCATCGTCTACTCCCCCATGCCTTCCGAGGCGCCCGCCGCCGCGTCTCCCGCAGCATCCTGCGGATCGGCCGACAAGCTCGAAAGGGCCGTCGCTTCGATCAGCACGCTGCTCCGCAGCAGATTCGGCATCGAGGATCCGGAGACCATACGCGGAATAATCGAAAACGCCATCAGGGCCGTACGCAACAGCTGACACTGCGGCGCACACGTTTTTCAATACCATGCTGACGGCGGGCCCAACTGCCGCCGGCCCCCTGCCGGAAGAACCACCGGTATCGCCGAAAGGAGAACACAATGATCAAAGAAGCCCTTGGTATGGTTGAGACCACCGGCCTCGTCGGTGCTGTCGAAGCCGCCGATGCCATGGTGAAGGCCGCCAACGTGACCCTCATCGGCCGCGTAGAATGCGGCGGCGGTATCGTGACCGTCTTCGTCCGCGGCGACGTAGCCGCCGTAAAGGCCGCCACCGATGCCGGTGCGGCTGCCGCAGAGCGCGTAGGCAACCTCCGCTCCGTGCACGTCATCCCGCGCCCGCACACCGAAGTCGAGCTCATCCTCCCCCATCTTCCCGAATAATCCGCCCTCCGACGGACGCATACATCACTGCATCACTGACAAAAGGCTGAACAATGGGAAATCAGATTACTGAAGCGATACGGGCCGCGGGCGTCGTCGGCGCAGGCGGTGCAGGCCTGCCCACCCACGTCAAGGCCGACGCTACCGTCGAAACCGTCCTCGTCAACGGCGCTTCGTGCGAACCGCTGCTCTCCAGCGACCCGCACCTCATGGAAAAAGAGACCGCCACCCTCGTCCGCGGCCTCAAGATCCTCATGGAATGCACCGGCGCCTCCAAGGGCATCATCTGCCTCAAGGGCAAGCACAAGGCCGCCATGGCCGCCGTCAAGGCCGCTGCCGCCGCCGAACCCTCCATCGAGGCCTTCGAGCTCCGCGACTTCTACCCTGCCGGCGACGAACAGGTCCTCGTCTATGAAGTCCTCGGCAAGGTCGTTCCCGAACGCGGGCTTCCCCTCCAGGTCGGCGCCGTAGTCGCAAACGTCGAGACCGTGTGCAACATCGCCCGCGCCATGGACGGAACCCCCGTCACCGACCGCTATCTCACCGTTGGCGGCGAGATCGCCCACCCGATGGTGCTCCGCGCCCCTGTCGGCACTCCTGTCGAGGACATCCTCGCCTTTGCCGGCGGCCCCACCATCTCCGAATACCGCGTTGTGGACGGCGGCCCCATGATGGGCAAGGTCATCCCCGACGTATCGAAAGCCGTCGTCACCAAGACCACCAGCGGCCTCCTCGTCCTTCCGCCCGACCACAACGTCGTTTCCCGCAAGGTCATGGATGCCGACCGCGTGCGCCGCATGACCGACACGCTCTGCTGCCAGTGCTCGCGCTGCTCCGACCTGTGCCCCCGCAACCTGCTGGGCCACAGCCTGCACCCGCACAGGATCATGCGCGTGTTCGGCGGCCTTGAGAACAGCAGCGAGATCGCCAAGGAAGCACTTCTCTGCTCCGAGTGCGGCCTCTGCGAGAAGTTCGCATGCCCCATCGGGCTTTCCCCCCGCGAAGTCAACGCCCAGATCAAGCGCGTCCTCATGCAGAACGGCGTGCGCTGGCAGCCTTCCCGCTCCGAATGGGAGGCAAGCGTGTTCCGCGACGAGCGCCGCGCCCCCACCGCCCGCCTTATCCAGCGTCTTGACCTCGGCGCATACGACGTCCATCCCTCCTACGCAGGCGAATACGTACCTTCCGTCGTACGTCTTCCCATGCGCATGCACATCGGCGCCCCCGCCGTGTGCACCGTCACGCCCGGCACGCGCGTCAACCGCGGCGATGTGATAGGCGAGATTCCCGAAAAGGCCATGGGCGCCCGCATCCATGCGAGCATCAGCGGCGTTGTGGAATCCGTTGAAAACGGCATAGTAACCATCAAGGCCTAGCGGAGGCATTAAATGAAACTTCGTACCAT
>JAKSQA010000118.1 GCA_024404335.1 Mailhella sp. | reverse complement strand
TTGATGGTGATGGTCTGCCCGTTCCTCAGTTTGACGGTGACATCCTGGGCGGAAGTCCTTTCCATGCGTGCCGTATAGTTGATAGTGCTGCCTTCCGTGACGGAGGCGGTGGCGGAAAGCGTGACCTTTGTGATGTCGGCGTCACTGATAACGTCCGTAATACGGACTGTGGCGGAGGCGTTGGAGAAATCGGTCTTCTCGAAGCTGCCGCCGGAGAATCCCGTGACTTTTGCGGTGAGGCTGGGTACCGTCACCTTGTAGGCATCGGCAGGGTTGGGGTTGGCGATGACCAGCGTGCCGGAGGAGGCGCCTGCGGCGATGGTGACCGTGTAGGTCGTTCCGCCGACGTTGACAGTGGCGGTGGCGGCCGTCTTCGTGGGGTTGGATGTCTTCACCGTATAGGTGATATCCTCCCCTTCCTGGACGGATGCCGGGCCGGAGAGCGTGACGGTGGTCGTGTCGACAGTATCCGTTACAGTGGTGGATACGGCACCTCCGTCGAAAAGGCCTTCGTATCTGAAGCCGCCTCCGGAAGCGGAGACAATATGGTCGGTGACGGACTTCGGCGTTCCGGCGTAAGGATCGTTCGGAGCCGTGGCGTATGCGCTGCCTGTGGTGGTTCCCGCCAGGATGGTGATGGAAAGGCCGCTCTCCAGCGTGACATGGAGATCGCGTTCCGCAGCTTGTCCGACGGATGCCGTGTAGGTGATCTTTCCGCCTTCTACGGCGGATTTGCTGGCGGAAAGGCGTACCGTCATGGACGAGACGTCGAAGATGCCGATGGTCAGGGTGCTGCTGTCAACGGCAAGCTCATACGCAAAACCGGAATGTATCATGCCGTTCGTGCGGTCAAGTGATCCGAGGGCATCGCCACGGCTGTTGATCAGGGTGATGCTTCTATTGAAGGCAGCGGCATAGTCGGCCAGGCTGTAGCGTCCGGCCTTGCTCGAATCGGCATTGAAGGAGAACGTCTTCGCAGTCGATACGGCGGCATAGTTCGTGATGATGGAAGTATCGGTTTCACTGCGCCCCGTAATGTCGAAGATGATGCCGGCTGACGAGACATCGGCACCGTAATATACGTTCAGCGTTCCCGCAGCGGAAATATTTCCAGCAAGGACCGCGCCGGAAGAAACGTACATCGTTCCTCCGGAAAGAATGGATGCACCTGATGCGGTTCCGCCTTTGGAAATGTACTGGTTTCCCCCCTCCAAGATGGTGGTGCTGATGGCGGTGCCGCCGCTGCCAATGATATACTGCCCTCCGGAAGAGACCATGATACCATTGCCTGTTCCTCCGGAACCGACATAGAGACTGCCTATTCTGACCAAGCCGTCATTGACGGCGCCATCTGCGACGGACTGGAAACCGTAGTCATATATGATCGTATTGATTGCAGTGCCGCCTTTGGAGATGTATTGGCTTCCTCCGGAAGAAATGGTGGTGCTGATGGCTGTGGCGCCTGCGTAGATGTCCTGTATTCCATAAGCAGATATAGTAGTGCGGATTGCGGTGGCGCTGGACCAGACGTACTGGTATCCCCCTGAAGAAATGATGGTACTGACGGCCGTGCCGCCGGAGGAGATGTACATGGAATCGGGGTATAATAATGTGATGCCACTTGAAACAGCGCCATTTGAAACATAATAAACAGCCATATATGTCCTCCTCAAAGCACAGGCGGGACTGATAGAAAATTTTCCATACATACGTCCAGCCGCCCCGGACTGTCCAGCTGAAGGCAGGGGGAAGCGGCCGAGGGCAGGCATCGGAGCCGGACCATTGACTTGTCGGCATAACCCTGCCGCAGGGGAATAGGGCCATCGTGGTGCGGCCCGGGTCTGCTCAGGATTTAATCATGGAAATCCGGCGGTGTGGCGGAAGCGCGGATTTCGGCCGGCCCGCCGGGGCTAGCCCGCACGTTGCCCTTGGGGATAATGTTTTGTAGTGTAATATCAATTAGTTATTGACATTTTTATGGCGCAGGGATATTTCCACCCCGTACTATGAGAATATTCAGGGGGTAACGGCGTGGCCTATCTTCTTCTCGCATTCGCCATAGCTGCGGAGCTTGTCGCAACCACACTGCTGGAGTATTCCGCCGGCTTCACCAAAATCGCGCCCACGGCATGCAGCCTTGCGCTGTATGCCTTCAGCTTCTTCTGCCTTTCCAGGGCGCTGCTCAGCATCGACCTGGGAATCGCCTCCGCCACGTGGAGCGCGGTAGGCATGGTGATCACCAGCGTCATCGGCCTTATGCTGTTCAAGCAGCAGATATCCATGGCGGGCGTGTTCGGGCTGGCGCTCATCATCGTCGGCGTCATCATCCTCAACCTGTTCGGGCATGTCGACTGATCCCTCGGCGGCTGGCAGGACTGCCGGCACGTGACATCCTGCGGTGAAGCAGGGGCCGCTGCCTGAAATGGAAGGGCGTCTGCGGAAGTTTTCCGCAGACGCCCTTTTTTCGTGTTCTTGGGATGCGCCTCCTGGAGGATGCGCTGGAAAATCACTCCCCCGTCAGATCGGGAGGAAGGCCATGGCCACGGCGATGACGACGGCCGGCAGCAGGTTTGCCACGCGTATGAGGCGCCCCCATATAAGGTTGATGCCCACGCAGAAGATCAGGATGCTGCCCACGGCGGAAAGGTAGGCGAGGGCGGCATCCGTCATGACGGGCCGTATGAGCGAGGCGAGCAGGGTCATGCCGCCCTGCAGCGCGGCCACAGGAATGGCGGAGAACAGGCAGCCCCTGCCCATGGCGCTGGTCATGACGAGTATGATGACGAAGTCGAGCACAGCCTTCGTCATGAGTATGGAGGGATCGCCGCTGAGGCCGTCCTCTATGGAGCCGACTATGGCCATCGCGCCGATGCAGACGGTGAGCGAGGCCGTGACGAAGGCGCTGACGAAGCCGGCGTCGTCGCTGCTGCCCGACCTGGCCTTGAGCCATTCGCCGAAGCTCTCGAATCGGCTCTCGAAGTCGGCGAATTCCCCGATGACGGCTCCGATGACAAGGCACAGCGTGACCTGCATGGCCCAGCGGGAGGCAAGGCCTGCGCCGCAGACGGTGAGCATGCCTTCAAGCGCCCCCGCCATGCCGATGAACAGCGTGCTGACGCCGCAGGCCCGCATCACGGCTTCCTGATGGCGTGGTGTGAAGAAGCGGCCGAAGACCAGCCCTGCGGCGCCTCCCGCAAGGATGGCCGCGGCATTGATGAGCGTTCCTGTTCCTGTCATGGGCGGATCCTTCTGCAGTATGTTCCGGCGAGCCGGACGGGAAAGGCATACACGAATGACCTGCTTTGTAAAGGCGGTCGGCCGCATTGCGGGGTGGCTGCTCCTGTGCTAATCAGCCGGAATCGCGAGGGAACGCTGCCGGCATGCCTGATGCGGCCGCGGTCCGCATGGCTCTGCCCATGGAGCATGGGCAGAGGCTCGTCCGTCTGGCCGATGCCGTCGTGGTCCCCCTGTCGTAGCGGATGAGGCATCAGGCTTTTTATTCGGATAGCCGGCTTAGTGCTCCCACAGTGGAAAGGCGCCGATAGGGATGCGGCCTTCCGTGATGGTGCGGGCATGGGCCTCCGGCCTCATGGGGAGTCCTTCCGTATACTGAAGATGCTGCCTCGGATTTTCCGCAGGCCGGGAGATACCGCATGATTGAGATTAAAGAGCATAAGGCCTACGGCCTGCTGGAAAGCCGCTACGAGCGGGTAGGGCTCGACTATGTGATCCTCCAGGCCGATCAGGGTGATGCCGGGCCGGAAGCCCATAGGAAGGCGGTCATCGAGGCCTTCCATATACTCAATGAGCGCTTCGCGGCGTACGGCTATGCCGTGGATATCGAAGCGGACAGGATGGCTGCGGTGAGGATCGGCATGGATGAGCTGCTGGAGCTCCCCGCCGATGCGTACTACGACAGCAGGCCGAAGGGGCGCAGAAGCATAAAAGTCCCCCGGCCCCTGCCGTACTGGTACGCATTTCTGGAGCCGCCGCACGGCACGCCCTACCTGACGGCGGACTTCACCACATTCAATGCCGTCCTTTTCCCGGACAGGGACGATGCCGAAGCATACCGGTGGAACGATGGATTTTCGGACTACTTCGACGCCGGCAGGGAATGGTGGGGCACGGGCCTGTGGACGGTGTTCGACAGGAGAAGCGGGGTGATGGTCGTCATCGGCGCTTCCCTGACCGATTGACGGTGGTTTCCGGCAGGGGGATGTCCGGCATCGACATCGGAGAGGGCTCGGCGGGCAGCGGCGGTCTCTTCCTTCACGGCCCGGCAGGTGCCACTCCATGCCGAAGGTGCAGGGGGGGCTTGATGCCGGTCAGAGCTGCGAACGGCGAGAACTGAGCAGCCCTCTGCTGCATGCTCATGC
>JAKSQA010000117.1 GCA_024404335.1 Mailhella sp. | reverse complement strand
TGGCGTCGCATCCGCTCCGTCACTTGGTGCGTCGCCGTATATGCACTACTCCGCCAGACCTGTCAACATTTTTCTCCAGAAAAATGTTTTTTTTCTTTTTTCGGCCCCATTTCAGACAGAAAAGCCGGGGATCGCTCCCCGGCTTATGGCATACGTTCCTACGAGGACCTTTTACTGCTGCGGATGGTCATGGAACTTGTCGGCCACGGCGTCGGAGCCGGAATGGCACGGCGTGCAGTCCATGTTGCCCTTCTGCATATCGGACATCTTGTCCTTGCCGTGGCAGCTGGTGCATCCGGCAACGGATTCCTGCTTCGCCAGGGCGCCCTTCCAATCCTTGCCGGCCTCGATCTTCGCATTGAGGATCTCGATGGCCTTGGCGCACACGTCGGCGGTGATGCGGCCGCAGCGTTCGCTGCGCTCCTTTCCATTGGCCTTGAGCTTGGTCTCATGGCACCAGGTGGAGACGGAGACATGGCACAGCACGGAGTGGGCGACGCTGGTGGGCAGCACACCCTTCACGCCCTGAGCGGCTTCACCGGGATTGTAGATCGGGAAGGCGGTCTGCTCATACCAGCGGAAGAGCTCGTTGACCATGGGGATGGCTTCCTTGCGGGGGAAGAAGACGGAGAATGCAGCAGCCGCGCCGCCGAGAGCGCCGCACAGGGTGCCCCAGTCGGACACGCCGCCCTTCCACAGCTCCATCATGGAGAAGGGGAAGCTGTTGTAGGGGGCGCCGTACTTTTCGGCCATCATGCCGACGATGCCGTAGAACACGCCGTAGCCGCAGCCGAATCCCTTGTACCAGTAGCCGGAATAGGCCACGGGAGCGCATTCGGCGGGGTCAAGCTTCATAGGCTTCCAGGAGAACTCCCCGCCCATCTGCATGAAGTGCCCGCCCTTGCCTTCGGACATGGCGGCAGGCACGGGAGCATCGGCAATAGCCTTTCCGGTCAGGGCCGCAAGCGTTCCGCCGGCCGCGAGGCCGCCCATAGCACCAAGCATCGCTCGTCTTGAAAATTCCATAACTCCTCCCAGAGTTTTCATGGAGTCTTGGGCTCCGAAATATTTGCAACCTTCATTATGTTCTTATTTTCTCAATAAGTCAACATGGTCCTGGAAAACACATGCCTCGCATATCCTGCCCCGTGTTTTAATATGGAAAAGGGGATTCCGAAGAACCCCCTCTGAAAAGCAAAGCGCGCGGAACTACATTCCGGGACGGATGACCTCAAGGCCGCCCATGTAGGGGCGCAGCACCTTCGGCACCACGATGGAGCCGTCTTCCTGCTGGTAGTTCTCTATGATCGCCACCATGGAGCGGCCCGTGGGGAGACCGGAGCCGTTCAGCGTATGCACGAACTCGGGCTTGCCGCCGCCCTTGGGACGGAAGCGTATATTGGCCCTGCGGGCCTGGAAGTCGACGCAGTTGGAACACGAGGAGATCTCGCGGTACGTGTTCTGGCCGGGAAGCCACACCTCCACATCATAGGTCTTGGCAGAGCCGAATCCCATATCGCCCGTGCAGAGGGTGATGGTGCGGTAGGGGAGCTCGAGCTTCTCCAGGAGGATCTCGGCGCAGCGGCGCATGTTCTCCAGCTCCTCCCACGACTTGTCGGGGTGGGCGAAGCGGACCATTTCGACCTTGATGAACTGGTGCTGGCGGATAAGGCCGCGGACGTCCTTGCCGGCCGATCCCGCCTCGGAGCGGAAGCACGGCGTGCCGGCGGTGTACCTGAGGGGAAGCATGTCCTCATCGAGGACCTCTCCGGCGTGCAGGTTCGTGACGGGGACCTCGGCGGTGGGAATGAGGTAGTAGTCCCACACCGGCATCTTGAAGAGGTCCTCCTCGAACTTGGGAAGCTGGCCGGTGCCGAGCATGGTGGCGGCATTCACCATATAGGGGGGAATGATCTCCGTAGCGCCGAACTCGGTGGTCTGCGTATCGAGATAGAAGTTCACAAGGGCGCGCTCCATGCGGGCGAAGGCGCCGTGCGAAACGCAGAAGCGCGATCCGGCCAGCTTTGCGCCGCGCTCGAAGTCAAGCCCCGTCTTCGCGGCCTCCACCTCGAAGTGCTGCCTGATGGGGAAGGTGAACTCGCGCGGGGTCCCCCAGCGGTGGAGCTCGGGGTTGTCGTTCTCATCGGCGCCCACGGGAACGGAGGCATCGGGAATGTTCGGCACGCGGAGCATCCACTGGTACACGGCCTCCTTTATCTTCGAAGCCTCCTCGTCGAGCTCCTTGATGCGGGCGGAAAGCTTGCCGAGTTCGGCGACAAGGGCGCTCGCGTCCTCTCCGCTGCGCTTCATCTTCGCGACTTCGGCGGAACGGGTGTTGCGTTCGCTCTTAAGGGTTTCGACTTCGGTGAGCGCGGCACGGCGCCTGTTGTCGAGTTCGGTGAACTCTTCGACGGAAATATCGGAATGCCGGTCGGCGAGAGCCTTGGCCACGACTTCCGGCTGTTTCTGGAGAAGCTTGAGATCGAGCATGGTATCCTTCCTGGAGAGAATCTCTGTGGCGGGCGCAGGGCGCCCATACGAAAAATCGCGGCTAGTGTAGCGTGACGGACGTGAGGCGTCAATTGCAGGCTCCATCCCTTGACCGATGGTACGGCAGAACGTAAGATTCCCGAACCGTATCCACAGCATCTCAACCTGCCGCCCTTTTCCGAAAGGGGCGGCGCCAACGGACCTGCAATGGCATCCAATGTTTCCCTGGCGGCGCTTTACAGACCGCAGACATTCGCCGAAGTCGTGGGCCAGGACATGGTCAAGTCCATCCTCTCCCGTGCAGCACGGGAGGACCGTGTCGCTCCGGCCTACCTGCTCAGCGGCACGCGCGGCGTCGGCAAGACGACCATAGCCCGCATATTCGCCAAGGCGCTGAACTGCGAACACGCCCCCGTCGGCGAACCCTGCAACCAGTGCGACGCATGCCGGCGCATCACGCAGGGAAGCTTCGTGGACGTCGTGGAAATAGACGGCGCATCGAACCGAGGCATCGACGACATCCGCCGCCTGCGCGATGCGGTGGGCTACGCTCCTCTGGAAGGACGCTACAAGGTCTTCATCATCGACGAGGCCCACATGCTCACCAAGGAGGCCTTCAACGCCCTGCTGAAGACCCTTGAGGAACCGCCGGCGCGCGTGACCTTCATCCTCGCCACGACGGAGCAGCACAAGTTCCCCGTGACGATCGTAAGCCGCTGCCAGAACTTCGTCTTCCGGCAGATTCCCGAGCCTGTCCTCGAAAGCCATATCTGCGACGTCCTCAACAGGGAAGGGCGCCCCTTCGAGCCCGAGGCGGCACGGCTCATCGCCCGCCGCGCGGCCGGGAGCGTACGCGACTCCATGTCCCTGCTGGGGCAGGTGCTCGCACTCGGCTGCCTTCCCGGAGAGCCGCTTACCTCCGCCCAGGCCCGCGATGTGCTCGGCCTTGCCGGAAGCGAGATGATGAGCGGCATCCTTGATGCGCTTGCAAAGCAGGATGCCGCGGCCGTCACCGGATTCGTAAGGGAGCTGCTTGCCCAGGGGGCCGACATGGGCTTCTTCATCAGGGAACTGGGAAGCCTCTGGAGGAACCTCTTCATCATCAGGCAGGCGGGAGCCGACGCCTCGGAAGGGCTCGACCTTCCGCCCGATGAACGCGCGAGGCTCGTCGAGACGGCCGGGCGATTCACGCTGGCCTACATCCATGCGGCATGGCAGATGACGCTCGAATCCCAGCGCCGCATCCTTACGAGCCTGGAACCCGCCTCGGGCCTCGAGCTGCTTCTGCTCAATCTCTGCATGCTGCCCCGCCTGCTTCCTCTTGAGGAGCTCGGCGGCACGATGTCCCCGCGGACTTCATCCGGCCAGACGGCTGCGCCGCCGACGGATTCCCGGCCACCGATCGCCGGACCGGCCTCCGCCGCGCCCGTTTCCGCGGGGCCTGCTCCCCGCCCTTTCCAGGATAGGGAGGACCGGACGCCCGTCCGTCAGGAACCCGGCTCTCCCGCCGCATCCGCACAGCGCCCTCCCCTTGAGCAGAAGCCTTCTCCTGCCCGTGTCGGCACGCCTGCCGGAGAATCCGGCGCGGCATCCCCTGAGTTCCGCCCGCCCCATATCCGCGCCCCACGGGAGGCCGCTCCGGCCGGCGGCACCTCCCCCGTCCTTCAGGAAAGGCCGTCGCCAGCCGCTCCGGCAGCCGCCGACGCCGTCCTCACATGGGAATCCTTCCTGGATTCCTGCGGGGAAAGCCCTGCCATCCCCCTGCCCATGCTCAGGCAGTTCTCCGCAGAGATCCGGGGGGACCGGCTCACCCTGAGCGCAGCATCCCCCGTCATCATGCAGCAGCTGCAGCGTCAGGAGAAGAATCTCTCAGCCATGCTTGAGGCCTG
>JAKSQA010000116.1 GCA_024404335.1 Mailhella sp. | reverse complement strand
CCGCGACTTCAACCTTGGCAAGGTTGCACTCTACCACTGAGTTACTCCCGCGTGGCGTGATGAAGCTTCTAGCCGATTAGCCTGAGGCTGTCAAGCGAATTGCGGAAAAATTTTTAAAGATGCCCGATTGCCGGATTCCATGCCGGAGGAAGGGGATTTGCCGTTGACATGCATCGGAGGTGCGGTGCAAGAGAGGGGGAGGCGCCGGTCCGTGGCGCACCGGGTTTGCGCACAGGCGCGGACCTCTTCTCAATCGTGAAATCTTGGAGAGATGATGGCGACATTCAACGCGGCGGACATCCTGGTTCCGCAGAACGTGGATTTTGAAAAATGGGCGGTTATCGCGTGTGATCAGTTCACTTCGCAGCCCGACTACTGGGAACGTGTGGAAAAGACCGTGGGCACGGCGAAGTCGGCGCTCAGGCTGGTCCTTCCGGAAGTCTTCCTTAAAGGAGACTATGCGGACCAGGTGGCCGAAATCAACCGTACCATGGGCGAGTATGCGGCGGCCGGCGTGTTTAAGGAATACCCCGGCGTGTTCGTGTATGTGGAGCGCACCCTTCAGGACGGAAGCATCCGCCACGGCGTCGTGGGCATGGTCGACCTCGAGCAGTACGACTACTCCGACGACGCGTCTTCCGACATCAGGGCGACGGAAAGCACCGTCGTCACCCGCATCCCTCCGCGCGTGGAGATCCGCAGGAACGCCCCTGTCGAGCTGCCGCATGTGCTCCTGCTCTGCGACGACGAGGAAAGGATCATGATCGAGCCTCTCGAGGCCAGGAAGGATGCCTTCCCCGTTCTGTACGATTTCGATCTCATGGAAGACGGCGGGCGCATCGTCGGCCGCCTTATCGCCGGAGAGGAGGCCGCCAGGCTTGCCGATGCCGTGGCCCGCTATGAGGCCTCGGCCGCTTCCCGCTACGGCGACCTCCGCGGCGTGCCGTTCAACTACGCCTCGGGCGACGGCAACCATTCCCTCGCCACGGCCAAGGCCTGCTATGAGCTGCTCAAGGCTTCCGACCCCTCCGCCGACTTCTCGGGCCACCCCGCGCGCTACGCCCTGCTTGAGCTGGAGAACATCCATGACCCGGCGCTCAGGTTCGAGCCCATCCACCGTTTCGTCTTCGAGACCGATCCGGAAAAGCTGATGGCCGCCATGGGGGCGATATGCTCGCCCGACGGCGTGCCGGTGAAGTGGTATTCCGGCGAAAAGTCCGGAGAGATCCGCATCGCCGTCTCGGAAGGCGGCCTGCCCGTTGTGGCCGTGCAGGACTTCCTTGACGCCTATCTTGAAGCCGAGGGCGGCCGCATCGACTACATCCACGGCGAGGATACCCTTGAGGAGCTGTGCCGCAGGGATGACGCCGTCGGCTTCGTGATGCCCCCCGTGGGCAAGGGCAGCTTCTTCCGCGGCATCATGGCGGGCGGCGTGCTGCCGCGCAAGACCTTCTCCATGGGGCACGCCCGCGAGAAGCGCTATTACCTTGAAGCCAGAAGGATACGCCGGGCCGGCGAATAGGCTTCGCTCCGGGCCCGTCTGCAGATTCGTAAAATTCTAACCAAGTGAGAAGACAGGATGGTTGTCGATACGCTGGAACGTGGTGCGCATTATCCCCTCGGCCGCTCCTGGCTGAGGCTCTGCTCCGAACTCAAGTGCTTTGCGGAAAGGGCGAAGGATCTTGACGAGGGCTCGTATCCGCTTGGCGGCGGCCCCGACAAGGGCGGCGTCATGGCGAAGATCGAGGTCTATGAGCCCCGCGAGCGGGAAGACGCCTTCTATGAGAGCCATGAGCGCATGGCCGACATCCAGCTGGTCATCTCCGGCGACGAGTACATGGATGTGTATCCGCTTACCGGCCGGGAGGCCCGCACCCTGCGCGACATGCAGAAGGATGCGATCGTGTATGCCGACAAGCCCGAGGCGACCACGCGCGTGCACCTGGTGCCCGGAACCTTCGCCCTCGTGATGCCGGGCGAGGCCCACATGCCCTGCCTGCGCGCAGGCAGCGAGACGGTGAAGAAGTGCGTGGTCAAGATCCCGACGGACATGATCCTCGTGCCTCTCTTCTCCGAGCCCTGGGCGCTGTAGCCGCAGGATTCCGCTACAGACAAAAAGGTCCGGCAATTTGCCGGACCTTTTTTGTTAACGCCTTCAGGCGGTTGTGTGGGCCTGCGAGGGAAATGGAGCTCCCGAAGCGGGGGGCTAGCTGTTCCTCATGGTGCATACCCTGGAGGAGAAGGCGATGAAGACGAGGGCGGAAGCGAGCAGGAGGAAGGGGTAGATGAGATTGGGGATGACCTGCATGGCGGAGACGTCGTGCCCGAGCTCATGGGCGGCGGCGATGAGCAGGAGCATCTGGGCGCCGTAGGGGATGATGCCCTGCATGACGCACGAGAAGATGTCGAGCAGCGACGCGGCCTTCCTGGGGGAGATGCCGTATTCGGCGGCGATGTCCCTGGCGATGGGGCCGGCCATGACGATGGCCACGGTGTTGTTGGCGGTGGCGATGTCCATGGCGCCCGAAAGGAGTCCTATGCCGAGCTGCCCGCCGCGGCAGCCGCGGAAGGTGTTCCTGATGAGGCGGAGCATGGCGTCGAATCCGCCGTTGTGTCGGATGAGGGCGCCGAGGGCGGCGACGAGGATGGCGACCATGGAGGTCTCGAACATGCCGGCGGTGCCTGCGCCCATGCTGGCAAGCATGGCCGTGGGGGTGGTGGCGCCGCTTATCAGCATGATGGCCGCGCCGGATGCGATGCCGGCGAGAAGGACGGCGAAGACGTTGAATCCGGCGATGCCGCCGAGCAGGACGAGGATGTAGGGCAGTATGCGGAGCAGGCTGTACTCGGGAATGGGGGCCGCCTGGGCATGCTGGCCGGAGGCGAGCATCTGCGAGATGACGAGCGTGGCCAGGGCGGCGGGCAGGGCGATGCCTATGTTCTCGCGGAACTTGGCCTGCATGGGGCAGCCCTGCGTGTTGCACGAGGCTATCGTGGTGTCGGAGATGAACGAGAGGTTGTCGCCGAACATGGCGCCGCCCATGACGGCTCCGAGGCAGAGCGGCAGGCTGAAGCCCGATGCCGTGGCCATGGAGACGGCTATGGGTGTTATGACGGTGATGGTGCCGCACGAGGTGCCCATGGCGAGGGATATGAACGCGCTGATGATGAAGAGGGCGGGCACGGTGAACTGGACGGGCAGGAAGGAGAGTATGCAGTAGGCCGCGCTGTCTGCCGCCGACCTTCCCACGACGCCGACGAAGATGCCGGCCGTGAGGAAGATGAGGCTCATGGTCATGATGTTCCTGTCGCCCATGCCCTTCGCCATGAGCTCGAGCTGCTCGTCGAAGGTGATGCCGCGGCACTGGAAGCTGGCGGCCATCAGCGCGGCGAGGAATGCCACGACGATGGGGATGTTGTAGAATCCCATGGGGACCTTGAGGACATACTCGTACAGTATGCCGAGGCCCAGGTAGAGGACGATGAAGAGCCCTATGGGGAGGAGGGCGGAGAGGCGGCCGGTGTTCATGGATGGTCTCCTTGGCGATGGAGTGGAAGATATGAATGTGCCTTCCTTACCCTATCGGGGGGATTCGTGCAATGCGCGAAAACGCAGGGGCCGTGCCGGCGCATCTGTAAAGCATATCCTCTGTATCCGTCAGCTGAGAATGTGAAATTATCTTTTTGGAGCAATGGGTTGACGCCTTGCTCAAAAGATATAATGTTAGTGAAAAAGTCCGGTATTGAACCAAAACCTGCATCTTTTACGGAGGCGAAAATGTCCGTATTCTCCCAGATCGTCTGCTGCATTAACCTTTCCGAAAACCCCGATGACGTCGCCCAGTATGTCGCCGACATCGCCAGGCAGAACGATGCCAAGCTCATGCTTATCCACGTCGCGGCCGACAGCGAGGCCATCCTCCGCCGTACCGGAAGCCGCTCCATAATCGAGGAACTCGTCAAGCAGGCCCGCCGCAACAACGAGGCCGCGTTTGAAGAATATGTCGGCAAGCATTTCGCCGGCCTGGATGTCCGCACCGTCCTCGCCGAGGGCAAGGTCGAGGATGAGGTCCTCAAGGTGATCGACGATGTGTGCGCCGACCTGGTCGTGATCGGCAGCATGTCTACCAAGGGGCTCTTCGGCGGCCTCTTCAACAAGCCTTCCGAAAACATCATCGGCAGGACCCGCGTGCCCGTCATGATCATCCCCAACGACCTCAGCCTGGAATGCACCCCTAAGTTCTAGGCCTTTCCGCAGCGCATGAACGCAGAAGCCGCCGCCCTTTCCGAGGGGCGGCGGCTTCTCTGCTTCCGTCGGAGGCGGACTACGCCGTGCCTTCGATGAGCTCCAGCATCCTGCGGAAGTGCCCGTCCGATACAGGCTGCACGGAAAGCCGGCTTCCTCTGCGGAGGAGCTCCAG
>JAKSQA010000115.1 GCA_024404335.1 Mailhella sp. | reverse complement strand
GCCGTGGGCAGCGGGGCCAGGCCCGGAGGGCGGGCGCTCGGCGTCGGCTTCGTACGGCGTGGCCTCGTCCAGGACAGGACGACGTTCTTCTGGCCCGGGCTCGGCCTGGAGGATGCGCCGGAGCTTCTCGCCGGGCTCCTCTGCCAGTTCTACTCGCCGGATTCGTCGGTCCCCGCGCGCATCATCCTTCCCTTCATCCCATGGAGCGGCGCGGAAGGGGCAGGGGAAGCCATGCCCAGGGCCGTCGATTCCGGCAGCGCCGTCGTGTCGTCGGCCAGCTCGTCCGACATGGCGTCTCCCTTCGTGGCTGGCAGCGGCTCCACGCCCTGCTTCTTCCGGCGCGATCCCGGAGCCCCGGCCCCCATGGATCCCGATACGGCGGAGGCCTCTGGAGGAGCCTCCTGCGGGGAAGGCTCCGTGGAGGCGGGCCCGGAGGGAGGGATAGCCCTGCTCGAGGAGAACAGCCGGGAGGCGCTCGAAGCCTTCCTCTCCGAAATCCGGGGAAGCCAGGTGCGCATCTCCGTTCCGCGGGGAATGGAGGATGTCAGGCTGCTCGACATGGCGCGCAGCAATGCCCGCGAGTCCGCCCTGCGGAAAAAGGAGCGGAGCATCGCCGACAGGCTGGCTGCGGCATTCCGGTGCGGCCGACCCGTGGTCCGCATCGAATGCGCCGACGTCTCCCATACCGGAGGGAGCCAGACGAAGGTCGGCGTCGTCGTCTACGAGGACGGTTCGCCCCGCAGGGAGGACTACAGGGTATGGAATATCGAGGGGGCCGGAGGCGACGACTATCTGGCCCTTTCGGAGTGGGCACGCAGACGCGTGGAGCACGGGGAGCCCTGGCCCGACCTGCTGCTGATCGACGGAGGCAGGGGCCAGGTCGCGGCGGTCGACTCCGCCCTGCGGGCGGTCATGGAGCCCGACGGGGAGGGGGGGCTTCCCTTCCTGCTTGCAGGCATAGCCAAGGCTCGCGACGAGCGCGGCCATGCCGACAGGCGTGCGGGCAACGTCGCCGACCGCATATTCCTTCCGGGGCGGAGCAATCCGCTCCCGATCCGCGAAGGCAGCCCGGAGCTGCTCTTCCTGCAGGCCGTCAGGGATGCGGCCCACGATTTCTCCATAGGCCGGCACAGGCAGGCTCGCGCCCGCCATGCCTTCGACGGAGAGCTCCGCAGCATGCCGGGAATAGGCACGGCCACGGCGAAGCTGCTCTGGGAGCACTTCGCGTCCGTTGCGGAAATGAAGGCCGCCTCCGCCGAGGATCTCCGCGCCCTCCCCGGCATCGGCCCGAAGAAGGCCGATGCCATACGCGAAGCGCTTGCCAGGCTTTAGCCGAAGGCCGGAGCTCAGCAGCCGCAGCGGGGGGCGGAGCGGTGCTCGAGGGACATCTTGTCCTGCACCTCGGGGAGCGGCGTGGGATAGTCGCCGGTGAAGCACGCCGTGCAGTAGTCTTCCGGATGGGACACGGAGGCGAGCAGCCCCTCGAGCGAGAGGTAGTGCAGGGAGTCGAGGCCGAGCATCTCCGCGATTTGGGCGGGGTCGTACTTCGTGGCGATGAGCTCCTTCGGTGAGGGGAAGTCGATGCCGTAGAAGCAGGGGTACTTGATGGGCGGGCTGCTCACGCGGAAATGCACGGCCTTCGCGCCGAGCTGGCGGAGCTTGGCGACGCGCGTCCTGATGGTGGTGCCGCGCACGATGGAGTCGTCCACGACGTAGAGGCTGCGGTTCTCGATCATGGAGCGCACGGGATTGATCTTCACGCGGACGCTGAACTGGCGCATGCTCTGCGAAGGCTGGATGAACGTGCGGCCGACATAGTGGTTGCGTATGAGCGCGTGCTCATAGGGCACGCCCGCTTCCTGGGCGGCTCCGAGGGAGGAGTAGATGCCCGAGTCCGGGAAGGGGATGACGCATTCCGCGTCGGCCATGGATTCCCTCATCATGTTCCGCCCCATGCACTTGCGGCACTGGTAGACGTCTTCCCCGAAGACCCGGGAGTCGGGCCTGGCGAAGTACACCAGCTCGAATATGCACTGCCTCACCTTCTTCGCTTCGGCGAACCGGATGCTGCGGAACGCGTTCGCACCGGGTTCGACGACGACCATCTCGCCGGGCTCGACCTCGCGGAGGTACTCGGCCTCCAGCAGGTCGAACGCGCAGCTTTCGGAAGCGAACACCCAGGATTCCCCCATCCTTGCGATGCTGAGCGGATGGAGGCCGTGGGGGTCGCGTACGGCGATGAGCCTGTCGTCGGCCATGATGACCAGGCTGTAGGCCCCCTCGACCCTGTTGCAGGCGATCTGGATCGCCTCCTCCATGGTGTTGTAGGTGAGGGCCCGTGCGATGAGGTGGACGAATATCTCGCTGTCGATCGTGGTCTGGAAGATGCAGCCCTCGTCCTCGAGTTCCCGGCGGATCTCGGCGGCATTCGTCAGGTTGCCGTTGTGGGCGAGCGCGACCTGCACGCCGCCCCTCATGCGCGCGACGAGCGGCTGCGCATTGCGCAGCTGGGGCCGGCCTGTCGTGGAGGGGCGCACATGGCCTATGGCCGTACGGCCCGGAAGGGCGCGCAGGTGCTCCTCGGTGAACACGTCGGGCACGAGGCCCATGCCCGCATGGTAATGGGCCGTTGACGATTCGTCGTCCCAGGCCGCGATGCCGGCGCTTTCCTGGCCGCGGTGCTGGAGGGCGTAGAGGCCGAAATAGGTCAGCCTCGCCGCGTCCTCATGGCCGATGACTCCGAATATTCCACACATTGCGTGCTCCTTGCTGTTTTTTCGGAACAAAAAAAGCCTGCCCTTCGCAAGGCAGGCTTCCGATCAGTTCTTTTCCTCGTCCGGGTTCCTTTCCTCAGACGGGGCGAAGGGGTCGTACTCCTTGGGGTCGTCGAAGACGTGGGCCCCATGGGACGATCCGGAATGCTGAGGCCGCGGGAGCCTGTTGCATACGTAGTCGACATGCTCGCGCAGGTCTTCGGCAGCCCTGGTCCAGAGGGGGTCGAGGACGACCTTGATGCCTTCCTCGCGGAGCAGCTTGACCGCAGGGACATAGTCGGCGTCGTTGGCGACCAGGACGAGCTTGTCGGCCTGGTGCCTGTAGGCGATGCCGGCGATGTCGAGGCCGAGGCGCATGTCCACGCCCTTCTGGCGGATGTCGGGATAGATGTCGCCGGATTCGATGTCGCTGACACCGATCTCGCCGGCCATGAGCTCGCCGAGGCGCGTGGAATCAAGCTGCCACTGGCCCGCCTGCCATGCGGAGCGGCCGAGGCGGAGGGAGATCTCGGGGGTGACGCGCAGCGACTGGAGGAACTGCTGCTTGCGGGCGATGAGGGGCGTCTGCGAGAAGTCGACGGGGCCGCTCAGAGGATGCTCGCCTTTGCCCGTAAAGGGGAGGGCGTCGTAGAAAAGGATGCGGGAGAGCGTGTCGCCGGGGCCGAGGTGGGAGAGGCAGTGCCTGCGGATGCCCTGCCCGTCGAAATAGAAGGCCTTGAGCGAAATGATGCGCTTGCGCATGAATTCGCCGTCGACAATGAAGGTGACTTTAGCCATGAGGAAGCCTTTTTTCGGTCGGATATCTCCGCTTAAGATATGCTGCCGAGTGATTTATCATCCGCCGTATCTGTATATGGACCGCATCCCGGCTGGCGGAAAAAAGGCCTGGGATGGGTGGAAATGCGGCGCGAAGATATTTGAATATGTTGAAGATGTCAATAAGCCGTGCGGCCGCGCGGGGCTTGCCCGGCGGGGCCAACAGTTGTATCGTCGGCCGTGCGGAGACATCCGCCGAAACATTTAGGAGCAGCTATGGACGAAGTGCGCATACGCTATCTCAGGGATGCCGGGGAACTGTACGGAGAGGGGCTCGCCTACGCGACTCCCGGCTCTGCGGGGATGGACCTCAGGGCATGCATCGACTGCGGGGAGATCGAGATCGCTCCCGGTGAGAGGGCGCCGGTGCCTGCCGGAATAGCCGTCGAGCCCTGCCTGCCCGGGGTCGCCGGATTCGTCTATTCCAGGAGCGGCCTCGGCGCCGTGAAGGGGCTGGCCGTGGCGCAGGGCGTGGGAGTCATAGACTCCGACTACCGCGGGGAGATCACCGTGTGGCTCCTCAACACCTCCCGCAGCCCTCTCCGCGTACGCCGCGGGGAGAGGGTCGCCCAGCTCGTATTCCAGCCCGTGTGCCGGCTTGAGCCCGTCGCCGCCGAAACGCTTTCCGACACGGAGAGGGGCGGCGGAGGATTCGGCCATACGGGCCAGAACTGATATCCGGAGAGCATCCGGCAGACAGGACATATCCCATGCTTCCAGCTTTGCAGATACCCCCCCGTTCCGATTTCCCGGTCCCCGATGAGGAGCAGTGCGTCCGCCTCTGGGACAAATACGGCATGATGCCCAATATCCGCCGGCACTGCAGGGCTGTCGCCGGCATTGCCGTGGAG
>JAKSQA010000114.1 GCA_024404335.1 Mailhella sp. | reverse complement strand
AGTACATCCCCGCCATCGACAAGGGCATCCAGGAAAGCGCCGCCCGCGGCTACCTTGCCGGCTGCCCCGTGGTCGACTTCAAGGTCCGCGTGTATGACGGCTCCTACCACCCCGTCGACTCTTCCGAAATGGCCTTCAAGATGGCCGGCTCCATCGCCTTCAAGGCCGCCATGGCCCAGCTCAAGGTCGTGCTTCTCGAACCTATCGTCCAGATGACCGTGACCATTCCTGATGAATACATGGGCGACGTCATCGGCGACCTCTCCTCCCGCCGCGGCAAGGTCCTCGGCTCCGATTCCCAGAGCGGTCTGACCGAACTCAAGGTGAACGTACCCATGAGCGAAGTCCTCCGCTACGCTCCCGACCTCCGCAGCATGACGGGCGGCCAGGGCGTGTTCACGATGGAATTCGACCACTACGAGGAAGCTCCCCAGCCCGTCGTCGACAAGGTCGTCGCCGAGCATCAGGCTGCGAAGGCCGCCGAATAGACTGACCGTGACTGAGGGCGCATCCCTCGGTGCATGAACGACGAAGGCCGGGATTTATCCCGGCCTTTTCGTATCATCGTCTTCAGGCAGCTGAGCGTGCCTTTGGGCGGAACAAGGAATCTTCCGCCAGCGGGGGAGAATCGCCGTGCGTATGTCCGTTGCTGCGATAGGGAAGCGGAGTGACAGGGCCGTGGCTACAGAGGCGATGTTTGGGAATGACAAAAGGGGGCCGGTGCTGAAGCACCGGCCCCCGTGTTCTTTGGCCTATGTTATGTATCCCGTGAAGATCAGTTCTTCTTCGCCGCTACGAGGGCGTCGGAGATGCTGGCGGGCACCTTTTCGTAATGGTCGAACTGCATGCTGAACGTCGCGCGGCCCTGGGTACGGGAGCGGAGGTCGGTAGCGTAGCCGAACATTTCGGAAAGCGGCACATGGCAGCTGATGACCTGGGCGCCGGCGCGGGCTTCCATGGCCTGCACCTTGCCGCGGCGGCCGTTGAGGTCGCCCATGACGTCGCCGAGGTAATCTTCGGGGGTGACCACTTCGACGCTCATGATGGGCTCGAGCAGCACGGGGCTGGCCTTGCGCATGGCGTCCTTGATGGCCATGGAACCGGTGACGTAGAAGGCCTGCTCGGAGGAGTCGACTTCGTGATAGGAGCCGAACACGAGGTTGACCTTGACGTCGACGGCGGGATAGCCGGCGAGCACGCCGCTCTTCAGGGCATCCTGCATACCCTTGTCGATAGCAGGGATGTATTCCTTCGGAATGACGCCGCCCGTGATCGAGTTGACGAACTCATAGCCGTTGCCGGGATTGGGTTCGATCTCGATGACCGCATGGCCGTACTGGCCGCGGCCGCCGGACTGCTTGGCGTACTTGGTGTCGGATTTGGAGGGCTTGGTGATGGTTTCGCGGTAAGCGACCTGGGGCTTGCCGACGTTGGCGTTGACGCCGAATTCGCGGGTGAGGCGGTCCACGATGATGTCAAGGTGGAGTTCGCCCATGCCGGCGATCAGGGTCTGGCCGGTTTCCTCGTCACCGGTGACGCGGAACGAGGGGTCTTCCTTCGCCAGCTTGTTGAGGGCGGCGGAGAGGGCGTCACGGTCGGCCTTGGTCTTGGGCTCGATGGCGACCTGGATGACAGGATCCGGGATATCGAGGGACTCGAGGACGACAGGGGCGTTGTCGTTGCAGAGCGTATCGCCGGTGGAGACGTTCTTCAGACCCACGAGGGCGATGATGTCGCCGGCGCCGGCCCACTTGATTTCTTCGCGCTTGTTGGCGTGCATGCGGACGATACGGCCGATGCGTTCAGCCTTTCCGGTGGTGGAGTTGAGCACGGACATGCCGGGTTCGACAAAGCCGGAATAGACGCGGAAGAAGGAGAGGTGGCCGATGTAGGGGTCGGCGGCGAGCTTGAACACGAGGCCCGCGAGAGGTGCCTTGTCTTCAGGAGCGCAGAGCACTTCGGTGTCGTTGTCGGGATTGGTGCCCTTCATCACTTCGATGTCGAGGGGAGAAGGCAGGTAGTCGACAATGGCGTCGAGGAGGGGCTGCACGCCGACGTTGCGGAAGGCGGTGCCGCAGAGAACGGGGACGATGGTCTGGGCGATGGTCGCCTTGCGGATGCAGAGGCGGATCTCATCTTCGGAGAGGGTGCCCTCTTCGAGGTACTTCTCCATCATGGCCTCATCCTGCTCGGCGACGGCGTCGAGCATTTCGAGGCGCTTTTCCTCGTACATGTCGGCGAGGTCGGCGGGGATGTCCTTGACTTCGATCTCGGCGCCCTTGGTCTCCTTGTCGAAGTAGAGGGCCTTGCCGGTGATGAGGTCGACGACGCCGCAGAACTCGTCTTCACGGCCGATGGGGAGCTGCAGCATCACGGGGTTCGCCTTGAGGCGGTCCTTGATGGTCTGCACGGAATGGAAGAAGTCGGCGCCGATACGGTCCATCTTGTTGATGAAGCAGATACGGGGCACGTTGTAGCGGTTCGCCTGGCGCCAGACGGTCTCGGACTGGGGCTCAACACCGTTCACGCCGTCGAACACGGCCACGGCACCGTCGAGCACGCGGAGGGAACGTTCGACTTCGATGGTGAAGTCAACGTGGCCGGGGGTGTCGATGATGTTGATGGTCTTGCCCTTCCACTGGCAGTGGGTGGCGGCGGAGGTGATGGTGATGCCGCGTTCCTTTTCCTGCTCCATCCAGTCCATCGTGGACTCACCTTCGTGGGTCTCGCCGATCTTGTGGTTGACGCCGGTATAGAAGAGGATGCGTTCCGTGGTCGTCGTCTTGCCGGCGTCAATATGGGCCATGATGCCGATATTGCGCAGGTCTTTCAGCTCAAAGGTACGATTGGACATGGCGGCCTACCAGCGGAAATGGGCGAATGCCTTGTTGGCATCGGCCATGCGGTGGGTGTCTTCCTTCTTCTTCACGGCGCCGCCGCGGTTGTTGAAGGCATCGATGAGCTCGGCGGAAAGCTTGGCGATCATGCCCTTTTCGCCGCGGGCGCGGGAATAGGTGATGAGCCAGCGGATGGCGAGGGACATCTGACGTTCCGCGCGGACTTCGACGGGCACCTGGTAGTTGGCGCCGCCGACGCGGCGGGACTTGACTTCCACATGGGGCTTGACGTTCTCAACGGCCTTTTCGAAAGCCTGGAGGGCTTCTTCACCGGTCTTTTCAGCGAGGATGTCGAGAGAACGGTAGAAGATGGTTTCCGCGGGGCCCTTCTTGCCGTCATACATCAGACGGTTGACGAAGCGGGCCACGAGGCGGCTGTTGTAGATCGGATCAGGCAAAATTTCCCTTTTGGAAATGGGACCTTTGCGGGGCATGGTGATTCCTCCGTAAAAGAGTTGGAACGGCCTTCAGAACCACTGGGAGGCCGTAAATGCGGAGCTTGCGCTCGGGGATCAGTTCTTGGGACGCTTGGCACCGTACTTGGAACGGCGCTGACGGCGATCCTGCACACCGGAGGTGTCCAGAGTACCACGGACGATGTGGTAACGGACACCGGGAAGGTCCTTCACTCGGCCGCCGCGGATCATCACGACGGAGTGTTCCTGAAGGTTGTGGCCTTCGCCGGGGATGTAGGCCGAAACTTCGATACCGTTGGTGAGGCGCACACGGGCGACCTTACGGAGAGCGGAGTTAGGCTTCTTGGGGGTGGTGGTGTACACGCGGGTGCACACGCCGCGGCGCTGCGGGCATTCCTGCAGGGCGGGGGTCTTCTTCCTCTTCACCACCTTCTTCCGTTCGATACGGATAAGCTGCTGAATAGTAGGCATGTGTTTCCTCCAAATTAAAAACACAAGGTTGGGCCAAAGAACAAGAATGAATATCTTGATGCTTTTTTTTTGTCAAGGATATTTATCCTTTTCTTCGCACCGCTCTTTTGGTATAGCTCGGGCTGAGATTTTTTGAGGGTATCATCATGCGCATTGCCGTATGGAACACCGCCTTCCTGGGTGATTCCGTTCTCACGCTTCCCCTTGTCCGCGCTCTTTCCGCCGGTTTTCCCGGAGCGGAGATGGACTTCTATGTCCGCGGCGGGCTTGGAGCCCTCTATGAGGCCCAGCCGGAGCTCAGCGCCGTCTACGAATGCCGGAAGCGCGGAAGCGACAGGGGCATTGCCGCCATCCTGCGGCAGGGCAGGGAGATATCCGCGCGCGGGTATGATATATGGGTTGATGCCCATCTGAGCCTCCGCAGCTCGCTCATGGCCCGCATGAGCGGGGCTCCTGAGCGCATCGGCTACATGGAGGCGGCGCTTTCGCGCATCGCCTTCACGAGGCGCACGTCCCGCATGTTCGATTCCCTGCAGGAGATAGAGAGGCTCCTGCGCCTTGCGGAGGCGGCCGGAGTGCCGCAGTCCGCGCTTGATGATGCGGATATCCGCTTTCCCCGCCTGGTGCTCCCCCGGGCCGCCCATGACGCGGCGGCGGAGCTGCTTTCCCCGCTTGGCGGAGAGGGGCCCGTCATCGGCGTCCATCCGGG
>JAKSQA010000113.1 GCA_024404335.1 Mailhella sp. | reverse complement strand
CACGCTGTTGTCGGGTGCGAGTGTGCGCTGGAATCCCAGCCTCTGGGCTCCGGCGCCCAGGTCCTCGAGGTCCCGGGCGTGTTCGACGACTGCATGAAGGTCGTGGAATACCTTGCCGACCACTACCGCGTGGCCCTTCTCAATTCCAAGAACAGCTGGCGCGTGCTCGGCCAGGAATCCTATGCCTATGAGACCGCCCAGTGGTACGGCTGGGACCTCGCCGGCAAGGCCCTCTTCATGCCCATCGGCAACGCGGGCAACATAACCTCCATGATCTCGGCCTGCCTCAAGATGTACCGCCTCGGCATCATCGAGGCCCTTCCCCATATCGTCGGCGTGCAGACCGAACACGCCGATCCCGTATGGAGATACTACAGCCAGCCCAGGGAAAGCCGCGTCTACAAGCCCGTGGCCGTCAAGCCCAGCGTCGCACAGGCCGCCATGATCGGCTCCCCCGTCTCCTTCCCCCGCGTGAAGAACCTTGTCGACAGATACGAGGAGCTCGGCGGCCGCTTCGACGTGGTGCAGGTCACCGAGCAGTCCATCATGGACTCCATGATCCTCGCCAACCGCTACGGCCACATCGCCTGCACGCAGGGCGGCGAGAGCTTCGCCGGCATGCTCAAGGCCAGGGAGCTCGGCATCGTCGACGCCTCCGAATTCTGCATTCTCGACTCCACCGCCCACGCGCTCAAATTCTCGGGATTCCAGAACATGTATTTCGAAGACTCCTTCCCTGAAGCCTACGGCGTCAAGGCCCGCCCCGAGCTGGTCAACCATCCCAGGCTTCTCTTCACCGCCGAGGAACGCGCCGCCATGCCCGAAGGCGAGTTCACCAGGGCCGCCGCCATCGCCGTGGCCGAGGCCGCGGGAATCGGCAGGAAGGACTGACAGGCCTGCGGCGGCCCCTCAAATCGAACGGGCCGCTTGACAGTCGTACCGTCTGAGGCTATGCCCTAACTGTCGGAAGCCTCTGGGCAATCCGTTCAGGTACGAAACCAAAACAGGCCGGCATAGTCCGGCCGGACATCTTGGAGGATGTTATGGCTTACAAGATCAATTTTGACGCTGACAAGTGCGTCGGCTGCGGCCAGTGCGTTGACATCTGCCCCACTCAGGTCTGGGAACTCCGTGACGGCAAGAGCGATCCCGTCAACGAAGAAGAATGCCTGGGCTGCGAATCCTGCTCCGGCGTCTGCGAAGCCGAAGCCATCTCCATCGAAGAAGACTAACTCCGCAGCGGCTCCGGCCGCGGCGCTGCCGCTGAAGGATACCCGAAGGCATCCCGATGCGGCGAGCCTTCCGCTCTGATGCGGAACTTCGAGACCTTTCCGCCGGATGAGGCATCTCATCCGGCGGTTTTCTTAATCTTTCCAAAGCCCCCACAGGATTCATGATGATCAGCACGGAACTGGACGACATTTTCAGGGAATACGAACAGCTCTGCTCTCAGACCGACCAGCTGTTCGAGCGCGTGAAGGCGCAGTACCCCGCTGAAGTCACCTGCACCAGCGGCTGCAGCAGCTGCTGCCATGCCGAATTCGACCTCTCCCTTGTCGAGGCCATGGCACTTAACCGCGCCTTCAGCGGCAAATTCGGCTTCGGCCCGATCCGTTCCGCCATCCTCCAGGCCGCAGGCGAGGCCGACCGCCAGCTCACGCGCCTGAAGCACCATTACTTCAAGCAGGCGAAGCAGGGCATGGACGACGAGCAGATACTGCTCGAGGCTGCGAAGGAACGCATCCGCTGCCCCCTCCTCGGTTCCGACGAGACCTGCATGCTCTATGAGAACCGCCCCATAACCTGCCGCATCTACGGCGTGCCCACCGCGATCCACGGCAAGGCGCATGTCTGCGGCCTCTGCGGATTCACCAAGGGCGGCTCCTATCCCACCGTGGCCCTCGACCGCATCCAGGACAGGCTCGCCGACATGAGCCGCCGCATCGGCGCCGCCGTCGGCTCCCGCTTCCGCGAGCTGCACAGGATATACGTCCCCGTCTCCATGGCCCTCATCACGAAATACGACGACGCCTACCTCGGCGTGGGCCCCGCGCCGAAGGAGTGATCCCATGTCCATCGCCCCGCTGCTGCGCAGCGAATCCCCCAGGGAGCTCACCGCCGAGGAGGAGAAGCTCAAGCGCGACCTCTACGAGAAGATCCCCGCCAGGCGCCGCAGGTTCATCGACCGCATAGGCTACGAGAACTGGGACCCCTTCCCCGTTCCGAACGACCCCATCGAGATCCGGACGGACATCACGAAGCGCACGGTCCAGCAGCTCATCCAGGAATTCACGAAGGCGAAGAAATGCGAGCTCCAGCTTTCCGGTGAAGACGATCCCGGCGAAGCCTTCTACCAGGGGGCGCTGCAGGCCGCCATCGGCATCGTGAACAAGCAGGACAAGTTCCTGGGCACCTACGAATTCGCCGCCTGGTACCATGACCTCCTCGTCAGGGAAGGATTCCTCGCACGCTGACGGGCCTTGACATCCCGATCAGGAGACCTATCTATTCCGTGGCCGCAGATCCGGCCTGCCGCAGGCCCCCACACACAAAGGAAGAACGCATGAAAGACCGCTACACCGATATCAACGAGTACATCCACGACCTCCAGGAGGAGATCGCCAAGGACCCGAAGTGCGCCATACACCATTATAATCTCGGCGTGGCCATGCTCTCCCTCGGCGATTTCACCGAGGCCGAGGAATGCTTCCTCAACGCCGTGCGCCAGTCTCCCCACCTTGCCGAAGCCTTCATCCAGCTCGGCGGACTCTGCCAGCGCCGCGGCGACCTCGAAGGCTGCCTCCAGTACAACAAGGAAGCCGCGGAAGCCCGCGCCAAGTTCCCCGAACCCTGGAACAACATCGGCTTCGTCTATCTGCAGCAGGGTGAGATCGACAAGGCCATAGGCGCCCTTCAGAAGGCGCTCACCTGGAACCCCCGCTTCGTGCAGGCCCGATCAAACCTGGCCTCCGCGCTCTTCCAGAAAGGCGAATACGAGAAGTGCATCGAGACCTGCAACATGGTCATCAGGGAATACCCCGACTTCGCCCCCGCCTGGAACAACCTCTCCCTTGCCGCCTTCGAGCTCGGCGACCTTGAGAAGGCCTATGACGCCGCACTCAAGGCATACGAATTCGGCTTCGACGTCGCCGACGAATACTGGAAGGAGCTGAAGGCCGCCAGAGAGAAGGCCCAGGCCTGATTCCCTCCATTCCTCCCGATTTCACAAACCCGGCTTGCCGGGTTTTTTATTTAATTCAAGCTGTTAGTCTTTTGTCATATTCCGTTTGCCAAATCAGGCGAAATTTTATACAAGTATCCCTTACTGTGCTGCGTTGCACTGTGCGCGCTTGTTCGAATTTTCCCTCAATCGGACATATTCGAAGCACGCACCGGTCTTTCGGCGGCCGGCCCGCAGAGCCTCTCAGGAGCGCTCCGCAGGCGGTCTTGTCAAGGACGGGCAGCTTTGTTATGAATATGTCAATCGGTAGAGTGAAACCCAAAAACCTTTTAGCAGGGGACTCAGACAATGGCAGAAGAAAAGAATGTTGTTGTTGATGACGGCCGGGCGAAATGGTCCGACCTCTGGCTGAAGGAAGACTACTGGGCCATTTGGGTCGGTTTCTTCATTCTCATCTGCGCCAGCCTCATCATGTACAACGGCAGAGAGGAAATCGCCTCCAAGATCGCCAAGCAGAACGCGATCATCGCCGCCGAAAAGGCCAAGCCCATCAAGACCATCGAGCTGATCCAGGCTCAGGCCGCCAAGAAGAAGGTCGCCGGCAACACCCTTCCCACCGCCAAGGCCATCATCAAGTACCTTGACAAGCCTGCCAAGTGGGATTTCTCCAACCCCGCCGCCACCTTCGTCTCCCATGTGAATGAGAAGGCGAAGCCCGCCGCCGATGATGCCAAGAAGGCCGCCGGCGCCGCTCTTGAAAGCGCCAAGGCCGCCCAGGCCGCCGCTGCCGCCGTGGAATTCAAGGACGCCGACCTGAACAAGGCCGCCGAAGCCGCCATCGCCGCATGGCAGAAGGCCGACAAGGCCGCTGCCGACGCGAATAAGAAGGTCGGCTCCGAAAAGAACGTCATCCCCGGCCTCTGCGTGCTCGGCATCGGCCTCGGCGTTCTGACCGGCATCGGCATGGCCGTGATGGGCTTCAACTTCGTGAGCTACTTCATCGGCTTCCTCGGTGTGTTCGTCCTCACCATCGTCGCCAGCGTGTGCGGCAGCTTCAAGCCTACCGCCGCCTACGGCGTGAATGCCGAAATCATGTCCATCGTCATCGGCATGCTCATCTCCAACACCATCGGCACGCCCAAGTGGATGAAGACCGCCGTCCAGGTCGAATACTACATCAAGGCCGGCCTCGTGCTCCTCGGCGCCGAAGTGCTCTTCAACAAGATCCTCGCCATCGGCATCCCCGGCATCTTCGTCGCCTGGGTCGTCACCCCGATCGTCCTGGTCTCCACCTACATCTTCGGTCAGAAGGTACTTAAGATGCCTTCC
>JAKSQA010000112.1 GCA_024404335.1 Mailhella sp. | reverse complement strand
CTGTTCTTCTGCCGCCTGGGAAACGTCAGAACCTCCGCGCGCTGGGGCAAGGTCACGGACAGTCCGATAGGCATGGTCTTCCCCGGCGGCGGCCCGCGCCCGAGACATCCTTCCCAGCTGTATGAGGCTGGTCTGGAAGGCCTCCTCACATTCATCATACTCTGGATCTGGTCGTCGAAGCCGCGCCCGACGGGGGCCGTGGCAGGCATGTTCGCCGTGCTGTACTCGCTGAGCCGCATGTCTGTGGAGTTCTTCCGCGTGCCCGATGCCCAGATCGGCTATCTCTTCGGCGGATGGCTGACCATGGGGCAGCTGCTCTGCCTGCCGCTGCTTGCCGCAGGGGCGGCACTGCTCTGGTCGGCCTACGGCCGGAAGAAGGTCTGATCCGGACGGCAGCGCTTGTTCCGAAGGGTATGGTGCTGCGCAAGCTCCTCTAGGGGAAATTTCCCTCCCGATATTCCGGAAAGTATATATGGGTGTGTGAGTATCATATTGAAATGAAATGGTAAATTTTAGAGCTGTAAAAGGATGGATTCAGGCTTCAAAATGCATTCCCTACTGGACGATGAATCTGAAACGTGGTTTAATTAACGGAAAGCGGACCCTCATATCAGGCTGGGGGTCCATGATAAAAGGATATTCCGCAACGGGCATCCGGGATGCCCGGTTTCATGTATCTGCGGAAAATCCCAGGGGAGTTCTTATGAGCAACACAAGGCTTGACCAAGCTCGAGACCTGGACTTCAAGCGCCAGGTCGAGAAGGAGAGCGGCCAGAATCTGTCGGCGTGCTACCAGTGCGGCAAGTGCACCGCAGGATGCCCGGGCGCTCAGTTCTATGATCGGCAGGTGAGCCAGATCATGCGGGCCGTTCAGATGGGCCTCAAGGAAGAGGCTTTGAAAAACCGCTCTCTCTGGCTGTGTCTTTCATGTTCCACCTGCAGTTCCCGCTGCCCCAACGGCATCGATGTCGCCGCCGTCATGGAAACGCTGCGCTCCATGGCCCGCAGGGAGGGCTGGGTGCAGGACCGTCCTATCGAGTCCTTCTGGAAGGCGTTCCTCGATACTGTGAAGTATACGGGGCGCTCCTATGAGCTCGGCGTGATGGCCGACTTCATGGGCAGGACCCTCCGCGGATGGGGCAATGTCGAGATAGCGCCGCAGGCCCTCCTTAAAAACAAGATGCCCTTCGTGCCATCCCTTATCCATGGAAGGTACGAGGTGGCCCGCATATTCACTCGCTACGCGGAAAAGAGGAGGTAAGCCATGCGTTTCGCCTATTATCCCGGATGCTCCGGCCACGGCTCCTCCGTGGAGTACGAAGCGTCCACCCAGGCCGTATGCAAGGCGCTCGGCATGGAGCTCGTCGAGGTTCCGGACTGGAACTGCTGCGGCTCCACGCCCGCCCATTCCGTCAGCCATGAGCTGTCGGCAGCCCTTGCCGCCCGCAACCTCATGCAGGCCGGCAAGACGGGTTGCGACTGCATGCTCACGCCGTGCCCGAGCTGCTCCTCCAATCTGAAGATGGGCCGCCACCGCATGCAGGATCCCGACTTCAAGGCCGGCGTCGACGAGCTCCTCGACGAGCCGACTCCCACTGCGGAGAACGGCGGTGCCGACCTTATGGAGACCTACTCCGTCCTGCAGGCCATCACGGAGAACGTAGACGCCGCGTCCATAGCCTCGCGTGTCATCCGTCCTCTCGAGGGCATCAAGGTCGTCTGCTACTACGGATGCCTCCTGAGCCGCCCTGCCGAAGTCGCGAAGTTCGATGATCCCGAGAACCCCATGGCTCTCGACAACATCATGAAGGCGCTCGGTGCCGAGGTGCTTCCCTTCGCAATGAAGACGGAGTGCTGCGGCGCCGCAATGGGTATTCCGGACGTCAACATCCCCGGCACGCTCAGCGGCCGCATCCTCGATGCGGCGAAGGCCGCAGGGGCCCAGGCCGTCGTGACCGCCTGCCCTCTGTGCCACATGAACCTCGAGCTGCGCCAGCGCCAGGCCGCGCGCATCTCCGGCAAGGAGTTCTTCGGGCTGCCCGTCTTCTACTACACGCAGCTGCTGGCCTATGCCTTCGGACTCCCCGAAGAGGCCATGCGCTTCGACAAGCTGACCGTCAACCCCGCACCTCTGCTCGGCATGATCGCCGCACGCCGTGACGAACGCATGGCGGCCGTCATTGAGAATAACAGGAAGTCCGCAGGAGCAGCCTCATGAAGATAGGTGTATTTATCTGTCACTGCGGCAGCAACATCGGCGCTACCGTAGACTGCGCAGCCGTCGCCAAGGCGGCTCTGGCGTACCCTGACGTGGTGTACGCCGTCGATACAATGTACACGTGTTCCGAACCCGGCCAGGCCTCCATCGTCGAGGCCATCAAGGAGAACGGGCTCGACGGCGTGGTCGTCGCCTCGTGCTCGCCCCGCATGCACGAGCCTACCTTCCGCCGCACGGTGGAGCGCGCCGGCCTGAACCGCTACATGTTCGAAATGGCCAATATCCGCGAGCATGTCTCCTGGATCGGCCGTGATGTCGAAGCCAACACCAACAAGGCCTCCGAACTCGTCCGCCTTGCCGTGGAGAAGCTCCGCCGCAATGCGCCGCTGTATGCGAAGCAGTTCGATGTGACCAAGCGCGTGCTCGTCATCGGCGGCGGCGTCGCCGGCATCCAGGCCGCGCTTGATGCCGCCGAGGGCGGCATCGGCGTCGTCATGGTCGAGCGCGAGAGCACGATCGGCGGCAAGATGGCCAAGCTCGACAAGACATTCCCCACCATCGACTGCTCAAGCTGCGTGCTCGCGCCCAAGATGGTCGATGTGGCCCAGAATCCCAACATCACGCTCTATGCCCACTCCGAGGTGGAGAGCATCTCCGGATTCGTGGGCAACTATACCGTGAAGATCCGCAAGCGCGCCACCTATGTCGACTGGGACAAGTGCACCGGCTGCGGGACCTGCACCGAGAAGTGCCCCTCGAAGAACGTGCCCGACGCGTTCAACGAAGGCATCAGCACCTGCCGCGCTATCAACATCCCCTTCCCCCAGGCCATTCCCAAGAAGGCCACGATCAACCCCGACTACTGCCGCAAGATCAAGGAAGGGAAGTGCGGCGTCTGCGCCAAGATGTGCCCCACGGGCGCCATCGTGTACGATATGGTCGATGAGATCGTCGAGGAGAAGGTCGGCGCCATCATCGCCGCCACGGGCTATGACCTCGTCGACTGGAAGGTCTACGGCGAATACGGCTACGGCACGTATCCCGACGTGATCACCAGCCTTCAGTACGAGCGCATGATGTCGGCATCCGGTCCCACCGCGGGCCATATCCACCGTCCGTCCGACGGCATGGAGCCCAGGAACATCGTCTTCATCCAGTGCGTCGGCTCCCGCGACCGCTCCATCGACCGTCCGTACTGCTCCGGCTTCTGCTGCATGTACACGGCCAAGCAGGCGATCATGACGAAGGACCACCTGCCCGACGCCCAGGCCTTCGTGTTCTACATGGACATCCGCGCCCCCGGCAAGATGTACGACGAGTTCACCCGCCGCGCGCAGGAGGACTACGGTGTCCAGTACATCCGCGGCCGCGTGTCCGCCATCCAGCCTACGGTGCGCCCCGACGGAAAGGTCGGCTACATCGTGCGCGGCGCAGATACGCTTCTGGGAAGCCCCGTCGAGGTCGATGCCGACATGGTCGTGCTCGCCGTCGGTGTGGAAGGCTCGAAGGGCGCCGGCCATCTGGCCGAAACGCTCCGCATCTCGTATGACCATTACGGCTTCTTCATGGAAAGCCATGTGAAGCTCCGCCCCGTTGAGACCAACACGGCCGGCGTGTTCCTGGCCGGCGTCTGCCAGGGCCCCAAGGACATCCCCGCATCCGTCGCCCAGGGCAGCGCCGCGGCCGCCAAGGTCATGGCCCTGTTCTCCAAGCCGAAGCTTGAGAACGACCCGCAGGTTTCCGTCGTCGACATCAAGCGCTGCGTGGACTGCGGCAAGTGCATCAGGACATGCCCGTACCAGGCCATTGAGGAAGTGGAGTTCCGCGGCGTGCGCAAGGCGCATGTCATCGAGACCGTCTGCCAGGGCTGCGGCGTATGCACCGCGACCTGCCCGCAGGGCGCCATCCAGGTGTCCCACTTTACCGATAACCAGCTTCTCGCGGAGGTGAATGCGCTATGTCAGTTCTAGCCGGCAAGGAGCTTCGCATCGTAGGTTTCCTGTGCAACTGGTGCTCATACGGCGGCGCCGATACTGCCGGCACGGCACGTGCCACGCAGCCGACCGACCTCCGTATCATCCGCGTTCCCTGCTCCGGACGCGTCAACCCCCTCTTCGTCCTTAAGGCTCTCATGAACGGCGCGGACGGCGTGCTGGTCTCCGGCTGCCACCCCCGTGACTGCCACTACTCGGCCGGCAACTTCTATGCCCGCCGCCGCCTTGAGATCCTCAAGCAGTTCCTGCCCGTCCTCGGCATCGATCCCCGCCGCTTCGCCTACACCTGGGTCTCGGCCTCGGAAGGCCAGCGCTGG
>JAKSQA010000111.1 GCA_024404335.1 Mailhella sp. | reverse complement strand
CATGCCGCCCGATGCGCATCACTTCTCTCATGGCGAGTGGAAATCCGCCGCCATGCTCCCACCGACATACTCCGCACCGCCCCTTCCATCCTTGCCTTCGGCGTGCCCGAAGCCGTCGGAACAGGCAGCTCCTCCTATCCTCTGCAACCCAAGGCGGTGCCGCGTGACGGCACCCGGGCAGCCGAAGCGGACCATTCCCGCCCTGCCGCCTTCCGGCGGCGGATTCGGCGGCATCGCATACACAGAGGCCCCCGGAATACGGGGGCCTTCTATCCGAACAGAGCCGGAAGCGGATGCGGGCAGCCCCGCACCTACTTCGCAGGAGCCCGCATGGCCTCAAGCAGATGCTTCGAGACGATGTCCTCTATGGCGGCGGCCTGGTCGCGGCCGGCCTGAAGCGACTCCATGACCTTGCCTCTGATGCCGTCCATCAGACCGGCGAACTCATTGCCTATGGCCGACTTGCCGCCGGTGGAAGCCCGGACCTGGTCGTCCATGGCCTTCGCTATGATCGCGTTCGCAAGCATGCGGCGCATGCGGTATTCCCTTGAGCTTGCAGCGGAAAGCCATTTGGGCTCGGGCATTTCCTCATACAGGCATCCCGCGATGACGACCGCCCTTCCCGCATTGTTCTTGACGCCCGTACGCACGGTCGCGACGACGTCACCCGCGATGCGGCCCCAGTCCGAAGCCGTGACAAACGCCTTCTGCTCAGCGCTGAGACCGGCCATATCCTTTTCCGAGGGCATGAAGCCGCACAGGAGGGAAACCGCGGCACAGGCTGCCGCTGCCGAGGAAACGCCCTTCTTCAGGGCCTTTATACCGAATCCGTTCATTAGAAGCTCCTTAAATCGTTTCCGCCTGCCAATCCGGCCGCCGGAGGCTCATCGCCGTCGGCAGCCGTCAGGCGGACATGCCGTGATCCCCTGCGGAATCCCGCCCGCCTTCACCGGAGCGGGCACCTGCCCCTCCGAGGCGGCGCAGGCCCATGCCCATCATGAATGCCGCTGTGGAAGCCGGTCCGGCGTTCCGACGCGCACCCGCAGGGCACCTAATCCTTTTTCGCACCGACTTCGCTGTAGGGGCGCAGCTGCACCTTGTCGGCCATGACCTTGCGGGCGGCGGCGTAGAGCCTCTCCAGCGCACGGTCGGCGATCATGCGTTCCTGCATGGCCGTTATGACGCCGTTCTCCCACACGGTCTTCCTGATATCCTCATAGGCCTGCCCGCTGTTCCCGGCCATGGAGCGCACCGCGGCCTCGGCCTCTTCGGGCGTGACGCGGATGCCCTCGCGCTCGGCAAGGGCCAGAAGGAAGGTATGCCCCTTCGCCTTCTTCCGCGCGAATTCCATCGATTCGTCCTGCATGTTCTGCAGCGTGCGCACGATGGTGTCGGCATCGGCGTGCTGCTTCTTCATGTAGCGCTCGGCATCACGCTGATGCTCCCTGTAGAAATGCTGCACCATGCCTTCGGGCAGGGCGAAGTCCAGCTTCGCAAGCTGCTCCACCATCAGGGCATGCTTCGCCTCGCGCTGAATCTGCCGCATCCGGGCGGTGAAGGTCTGCTTCCATACCTCGCCCTTGAGCGCGTCAAACGTTTCGAAGCCGAGCTGCTTCGCCGTCTCGTCGGTAAGGGGCGGCAGCTCCTCCCTCTGGATGCGCAGCAGCTTCACATGCAGGTCCACGGTCCGTCCGCGCATGGTGGGGTCGGGATAGTTGTCGGGGCAGACCATCGTGCCATCGCCCTCCTCCCCTATGGACAGGGCCCTGACGATTGGGTCCATTTCCGGAACCTTCGCTCCCGGAACCGCAGGGATGAGCTTCATGCGGAAGCCGTCGGCCGTCATGCCGGCAAGGGGCATGCCGTCCACCGATCCGCGCACATCCACCGTAAGCAGGTCGTTGTCCTCCGGCTTCCTGTCCTTCACGTCGACAAGGCGTGCCAGACGCCCGAGAGCCTGGTCGAGCATGGCGTTGAGCGCATCCTCAGAAGGCTGGGGATCCCCCACGACGACGGAAAGCTGCTGAAGGTCGGGCAGCTCGATATCGGGCAGCACGTCGAAGCTCGTCTTCACTTCGACGGGCTTCCCGTCGACGGCCGGCTCCCCTTTGTACTGCATGGGGCTGATGCGCCGTATGCCTTCCTTCTGCAGGATGCCTATGAGGCCGGCATCGGCAAGCAGCTCGGTCGCATCCGCTGCCACGCGGGATGCGAAGCGCGACTTGATGACCTTCGTGGGGATCTTCCCGAGCCGGTAGCCCGGCAGGTTCATCCCCTTGCCGATGGCCTTCGCGGCACGCTCGAACGCATCGGCAACATCCTCGGCCGTATAGCTGATGGTCACGCCCGCACACGCGGCGGAAAACCTCTCAACGGTATATTCCATCGAACACCCTCTTCCTCCGCCCCGCATCGGGCGGCATCCTTTTATCGGTACATATTAATGGAAAACATTCCATGATAAATTAACGCTTCCGCGCCTCAGCAAGCAGGGCCTCAAGGGCCTTCTCCGTCTGCATGGCGGCGCGCATGGCATGCAGCTCACCCGTACGGGCAAGCGAGAGCCTGAAATCGGCGGTGCTCATCCCCTGCCGCGCCGCACGGGGCGCGAGCACGGCGTCAAGGGCGGATTCGCTCACGGAAATCCCGCGCGCATCGGCCTCGGCAAGAAGGACGGCCTTCCCCCGGGCCCTGCGCCGGGCGGATTCTGCCGCCTCCTGCTTCATGGAGGCCAGCGCCTCCTTCAGACCCTCCCCGCTGGAGTAGCCGGTCTGCAGATACCTGCGCGCCTGGCGCATCGTCTCGCGCCTGCACTCCTCGACCATGGCATCGGAAGGCTCGGCCCCCTGCCACTCCTCGAGCATGCCGAGAAGCCGCCTGCGGGCCTGAATCTCCCTGTAATGCGTGTCCATATCAAGCGCCTGCCCATGAGCCGCGGCGCGCATCTCCGCCTCGCCGCGGTATCCGAGGGAGCGGGCCAGCTCATCGCTGATCGGGGGGACGGCGCGGCGCTCGATCATCTTGACCGTGACCTTCAGGTCTATCTCCCTGCCGCGGAGCGACGGATCGGGATAGTTGTCGGGGCAGATGGTCGTGCCGTGCCCCGTCTCGCCGAGGCGGAGGGTGCGCACGACCGGGTCGAGATCCGGCGCCTTCTCGCCGTCGACATGGGGGGCCAGCCGGATCCTGCACGTTCCGGTGCTCATGCCCGCGACGACATGCCCGTCGACCTCGCCCGTCACTTCGGCCACGACGACGTCGCCGTCCTGCGGTGTTCCCTCCGTCACCCTCACGGGCTCGATACCTCTGGCGGCCATGTCCTGCAGGATCATGCGCTCCTGCACGGGGTCGGCCTGGGGATTCTCACGGGGCAGCGACAGCGCATCCAGCCCCTCTGCATGGACGGGGGCGCGCAGGGCGAACTCGATGCGGAAGGCGAACGCCTTCCCCCGGGCTGCGGTGCCGCCCGAGTAGTCGAACGCGCCTGACGACGCCGCGGATTCCGCTTCAAAGGCCTTCCTCACCGCCGAATCCACCATCATATCGGTGGCCATGTCGGCGATGCGGGTTCCGAACTGCTTCTCCACGACGGCAAGGGGCGCCTTTCCGGGGCGGTATCCAGCCATGCTTATGGTCGGCGTGAACCGCGAGGCGGCCTTCTTCCAGAACTCAAGGACTTCCTTCTCAGCATAGGAGGCCGACAGAACCGCGAAGCCCCCTTCCTTCCTTTCAAGCGAATATTCCATACGTCATCCATTGCAGCCGCGGGGCGGCCTGCCCATGATCAGTTCCTCGCAGCCGGAAGCCTCTTCCGTCCTGCGGCCAAGCACGGCAAGCCCGTGCCTTCGGTAAAATTCCACGGCCCTCACGTTATCCGTGTAGACCGAGAGCGTCAGTTCCGGGTGCATGCGGAGCGCTATGCGGAGCAGGCGCCCGCCTATTCCGCGCCCCTGGGCCGACGGCCTGACGAAGAGCGCCCCCAGGAAATCCCCCGTGAACGCCATGAACGCATCGATCCTTTCCGAGGCATCGTCCACATAGAGGACGACCTCGTCGCTCAGGGGAAGGAACACTTCCCGCATGTCCGCCTCGGCATGGGCCGTGAAGCCCGTGGGAAGAAAAGGATGCGCCTGGGCCGAGCTTTCGAGCCAGAGCGCCGTCACCTCGGCGGCATCATCAGGACTGAACGTGCGTATCATGAAATCCTCCCTCCCGATATTGCGGCATTACACGCCCGATTGCAAGGCCGTGCTGGACAAGCATCCCATCCTTCCGCTAGCTTCAGCCCATGAACAGACGTACATTCCTGAAGATCCTTTCGGCATCCGGCATAGCCGCCGCCGGCGCCGCGGCAGGCGGGTGCGCATTCATGCGCGGCGAGAAATTCGGCTCCCTCCCCGAGGGGGAGGCCCTTGCCCGCATCGCGGCCTCACCGAACTGCTCCGGCGGGCAGTTCCGCTACCCGGCGAAGTACGCCGTCACCGTCCACGAGCGGGCCGGCGCGCTGCAGGCAGGGGCGAAGCTCGTCTTCTCATCC
>JAKSQA010000110.1 GCA_024404335.1 Mailhella sp. | reverse complement strand
GGCATCGGCATGGCTCCCATCCGCACCATCATGCTCCATGTGATGGAGCGCGCCGCCGACTACGGCAAGCTCAGCCTCCTGTACGGTGCCAAGTCGCCTGAGGACATGGCTTTCAAGGGCGATCTTCCCTCGTGGCTCGGCAGCGACGTGCTCAGCACGACGCTTACCATCGACCGTGAGGCTCCCAACTGGGACCACAAGGTCGGCATGATCCCGAGCGTGCTCAAGGAGATGGCTCCCAGCCCTGAGAACGCCGTCGCCGTGCTCTGCGGCCCGCCCATCATGATCAAGTTCACGCTTGCGGCGTTCCGTGAGCTCGGATTCAAGGATGAGAACATCTACACGACGCTGGAGCGCCGCATGAAGTGCGGCATAGGCATCTGCGGACGCTGCAACCTCGGCAGCAAGTTCGTGTGCCTTGACGGCCCCGTGTTCACGCAGGCCCAGCTGAATATGCTGCCGCCTGAAATGTGATCGTCCGTCTTTGGATAGACCGAGGGCCGGTCCGCAGCGCGGGCCGGCCCTTTTCCGTATCCGCCGGCGAGGCGGATGGACTATGGAAGAAGCATCGGAGTGCTTCCTGCCGTTTTTCGATTGCCGTCAGAATGCGGCACCGAGGCGTCGTTTTTCCCTGCACACGCCCTGTGAGGCATGCCGCAGAGGCACGTGCGGGAGATTTGAAACAAAGGCCCCTTTTTTCGTCGTGAGCAGCTGCCTCGGAGCCGCATGACAAACGAAAAGCCCCTCCGAGAGGGGCTTTCCATAGCATCCGATGTATGAGGACTAGAGCCAGCTGCGGAGCCAGCTTTTCCAGCTGCCTTCCTGAGTCTCTCTGATATCGTCGGCATTCTGCTGGCGGTACCGCAGATAGGCGGCTTCTCCCTTCGTGCGGGCGTACTCGGCTTCTTCCTTCACGTCGGGGAAGTTCCTGAGCACATACTGATAGCGTGTCCAGGCAGACTGGTAGTTCTCCATTCCCCAGAATACGTTGGCGATGAAGAGCTCACGCTGGGCGAGCGTCTTCCGGCATTCGGCTATGAGGGACGGAGCCTTCTTGCCATATTCGGTATCGGGGAATTCCTGTGCGAGCCTTGTGAAGCTTTCTATGGCCTCATTCAGCTCGGTCGCGGAATGGTCGATGGAGGTGTAGGTGTTCTTCAGCGACATGCCCTTCTGATAGAGGACGTAGGGGATGGCCTCGTGGCGGGGGTGGAGCGTTTCGAAGTCACGGTAGGCATCCACGGCCTGCCAGTAGTCCTCGTTAAGGAAGTATGCGTCACCGACCGAAAGCTCGGATTCAATGGCGTATGGACTGAAGGGATACTCGTCCTTAATGCGCGTGTAGTATTTGATTGCGGACGGGTAGTCCTTATCCCTCATGGCCTCGCTTCCCGCCTCGAAGACCTCCTGCACGGTGTCTTCAGGAGTGGGAAGGAAGTATTCATCTATGAGTCCGCATCCGCTCAAAAGCAGAGAGCAGAGCATTGCTCCTGAAAGAAGGAGTCTACGCATTCGTTTGCTCCACATACGCCAGCACGGACATGGCGGCGGTGGCTCCGTCGCCGACGGCGGTGCTGACCTGGCGGCAGTGTTTGGACCGTATGTCGCCGGCCGCGAATATTCCGGGGAGGGAGGTCCGCATTTCGGCGTCGGTGTTGATGAATCCGGCGGAATCCTTTTCGACGGCAGCCGGGAGATAGGCGCTCACGGGATCCATTCCGACATAGACGAAGAGGCCTTCGGCGGCAATGGTGCCGAGTTCTCCGGTGACGATGTTCCGGACCGCAAGCGAATCCATGCCGGCCTTTGAGCCTCGGATCTCATCAATGACGGTATCGGTGACGATGTCGATGTTTTCCGCTGCGCGCACTTTTTCCTGATAGACCATCGACCCGCGGAAGGCGCTTCTCCTGTGGATGAGGCTGACCCTGTCGACGATGCGGGAAAGGTAGAGGGCCTCTTCCAGTGCGGAGTTGCCTCCGCCGACGACGGCGACCCTGCGTCCGCGGTAGAAGTTGCCGTCACATACGGCACAGTATGAGACGCCCATGCCAGCATAGGTGTCCTCACCCGGAGCTCCGAGCTTCCGGTGGCGTGCGCCGGTGCAGGCCACTACGGCCTTCGCTTCGACAGGAGCGCCTTCGGCAAGGATGATGCGGAACGGGCCGCCTTCTCCTGATGTGGGCTCCACGGCGGAAACCTCCCCGCGGAGGCGGTCTACGGGGTAGGGGGCCAGATGCGCCTCGAAGAGGTCGGCCAGCTCCCATCCTTTGACGCTCTTGGGGAAACCGGGGTAGTTCTCTATCTCCGCGGTGCTCAGTATCTGCCCGCCGGGGGCGGAGGACTCGACAAGAGCCGTCCTGAGCCCCGAACGGACGAGGTAGAGCGCGGCGGTTATGCCGGCGGGACCGGCGCCTATGACGACGGCATCGTACATACTAGAGGGCCTTCTCGATCATATTGACGAGATAGGACTTGGCGACTGCGCCGGTGACCTGGTCGACCACTTCGCCGTCCTTGAAGACGATGAGGGTGGGGATCGCACGGATGCCGAACATGGCGGGGACCTTGGAGCATTCGTCGACGTTGACCTTGCAGACGTTCACGCGGCCTTCGTATTCGGAGGCAAGCTCTTCGACGACGGGGCCGATGCCGCGGCAGGGGCCGCACCAGGGAGCCCAGAAGTCAACGAGGACGGGAAGGGAAGACTTTATGACGACGTTTTCGAAATCGGAATCGGTAACGGCGATGGCCATGATGTGCCTCCGGATGTTTGCCGCAGCTGGGGATGAATGCCCTGGCGGTAGGTGTGCGGGGATTACCGGCGGGAAGCCTCAGAGCGGCGCCGCCGGCGAAAGGTCCGTTTAATCCTTAGGGATTGTAGTTTGTGCTTTTTTCCATGTCAAGGAAGGTGCGCTCCTTTGGCTGCCGATGCTAGGCCTCATAGGGGATCCAGTCCTCGGGAATGGCGCGCCCCCTGGGGATTGCGGAAAGGCTGAGGTCATGCATGCGGCCCGCTTTGGCCATGTGCCATCCCGCGTGGGCTATCATGGCGGCATTGTCGCCGCAGAGGCGGAGGGATGGGATGAAGAGGGGCAGCCCCTTCTCCTTGGCAAGATCGCTGAAGGTGATCCTGACCACGCTGTTCGCGGCAACGCCGCCGGCGACGACGATGCACCGGGGCGTGAATGTCTCCATGGCCCGCCTGGCCTTGATCGCGAGCGTGTCGGCTCTGGCGTCGAGGTATGATGCGGCCGCATCGCAGAGCATCTGGTTCGCCAGGTAGAGCCTGTCCTTCGCGGGCTCGTCTCCTGCCGGGAAACGGGCCTCGGGATGCGAGGCGAGCCACTGGGCACCGGCGGTCTTAAGCCCGCTGAAGCTGAAATCCAGATTGTCGTTCTTCGTGTAGGGCCTGGGGAACATCCGGCTGTCTGCCATGCCGCGTCTTCCAAGCTCGTCGAGGAGGGCGCCGCCGGGGTAGGGAAGTCCGGCCATTTTGGCGAATTTGTCACAGGCTTCGCCGGCGGCGTCGTCGATGGTCTTTCCGAGCACGGTCATGTCCGTCGGGGAATCCATGCGGTAGAGATGTGTATGGCCGCCCGAGATGAGGACGCCGAGGGCCGGCCAGGAAAGGGTGTTTTCCAGCGAGGCGGCGAGCAGATGGGCCTGGAGGTGGTTGACGCCGACAAGGGGTTTGCTCCATGCGGCCGCCAGCGCCTTTGCAAAGGCCACGCCTACGAGAAGGCTTCCCATGAGGCCGGGGCCCCGGGTCACGGCGATGCAGTCGACGGCGTCCCGGGGCGAAGGGCCGAGGCAGGACCGGCGCATCAGCTCATCGAAGAGGGGGCCGATGAGCCGGGCGTGCTCGCGGGATGCGAGTTCGGGCACGACGCCCCCGAAGAGCGCGTGCATGTCCGCCTGGCTGGAGATGACGGATGCCCTGAGGCCGTCATCGTCCGCGAGTGCGAGGGCGGTTTCGTCACAGGAGCTTTCGATACCCAGTACAAGCATTGTGTCTTCCTTCAGCCGTACTGCGGCCCATGCCGCATTAATCAGGCCGCGCATCGGCTTGGAGCCCATGCGCGGCCTGTGTTGATGTCAGACCTGATGTCAGATCTTGCCCATTTCCTTATACATGTCCATTACCTGGTCGACGTCGTCGGCAGAGCCGATGATGAGCGGGGTGCGGACATGGACGGACGGGGGAACCTTGTCGAGGATGCGCATTTTGCCGTCGGTGGCCTTGCCGCCTGCCTGTTCGGCCAGGAAGGCCATGGGAGAGGCTTCGTACATGAGGCGGAGCTTTCCGTTGGGATGCTTGGAGTCTTCGGGATAGAAGAAGACGCCGCCCTTGAGCAGGGTGCGGTGGAAGTCGGCGACCAGGGAGCCCACATAGCGGAGCGGCCTGGGAGCGCGGTCGGTCGTCGGACGGTTGAAGGAGTGGGCGGACTTCTGCGTAGGCTCATCCCAGTAGTTGAAGTACCCGTGGTTGGCGGAGTAGTACTTGCCGACGCGGGGGATCTGGATGTTCGGATGGGTGAG
>JAKSQA010000011.1 GCA_024404335.1 Mailhella sp. | reverse complement strand
ATGGGTCAGCCCTCCCGTCGAACGGTCGAGCACCATAAGACGCGAGGCGCCCCTGTCCGCCGGCGGATGCTGGGCTATGCGCTCCTCCGGAAGTTCGTAATCGTATCCTGATAAGAGAAAGTCCTGTTCGTTCATGATCATTCCCGGTAAGTTTTTTCCCTTTAGTGTGCCAAAACCGCGTGGAAATCAACCATGGGCATGCCTTGCCGGCCCCCATGCCCGCCGTCTTTGATTGGCCACATTATCATATTGTAATCATTGATGTTTTACATCCATAATTTTCTTGTTCGAACACTTGTTTTCTGGTAAAAATATTCTATGCCCGGGAGCCTGCCCCCGTCACTTCCGCCCGAAAAGGAAGTGACGGAAAACCTCCTTTATATCATATCGGAATAACAGCATTTTTTCGAGTTACGAACAATACGGCGAACATAGTGTTCACAATGGGCACTTAATCGGCGGAAAATATGCGGACCAGGCCCCGGAACCACCTTGGAAACATGCCGGAGTTCCCTGCAGTCACCAATCATGGTGGCAATTTACACCTGTAAAATCACAGGGTTGTCGACTTTAGTGACAAAGTGACACCTCCTATCTATCCAATACAAGGAATAACTATGTATCTGACCATCAAGAAAGAGGAAATAATCGACGGCCTTCAGAAGGCCGCATCCGTGATACCCACCAAAGCCGGAGCCGCATACCTCCGTTCGATCTGGATGGATGCCTCGAGCACCACTGAAGGCGGGCGCCTCACGTTCATGGCCTCCAACGTGAACATCGAATTCACCGGAACATATCCTGCGAATGTCCGCGAAGGCGGAAAGGTCGGCGTCAACGGCAAGTCCTTCGTCGAACTCCTCAGACGCCTTCCCGGAGGGGAGATCACCCTCAGGCTTGAGGAGGACGCCAACGTCCTTTCCGTCGAGCAGGGCCGCCGCGTCTACAAGCTCCCCGTTGCCGACATAGCCTGGTTCCAGCCTCTTCCCCCCTTCCCCGAGGAAGGCGCCGTCCTTTGGTCCGGCGACTTCTTCCAGGACCTCATCGACCGCGTGTTCTACTGCATCAGCGATGAGGAGAGCTCCGAATCCCTCTCCTGCATCTGCCTTAAGAACATAGGAGACGGGAAGGTGGACGTGTGCGGCCTCAACGGCCACCGCTTCGCCCTGGTGCGCTTCATAAACGACGCCCTTGCCGGAATACTTCCCGAGAACGGCCTGCTCATCCAGAAGAAATATGTGGGCGAGCTGCGTAAGTGGCTGGGCAATGACGAGATCATGATCAACGTAAGCGAGCGCCGCTTCCACATCCGCACGGGCTCCGGCAACGAATGCATGAGCATCCCCCGCAGCGCGAACTACATCTACCCCGACCACCTGAGCTTCATGAGCCGCCTTGCCACTCCCGGCGCCTCCAGTCTCGACCTCGACAAGCGCGAGGCCATGACCGCCCTTGACCGACTCCTCATCTTCGGCAGCGACAAGGACAGGTACACGAGCCTCTCCTTCTCCCCCTCCGAAGTCGCGCTTTCCGCCCAGGGGCAGGAAGTCGGCTCGGCGAACGAGCATATCGAATGCTCCTTCAGCGGTGACATAGAGAGCATCGTCTTCCCCACGCATGACCTGATCGACATCCTCGGGCACTTCCAGTCCGAGAAGGTGCACTTCACGCTCACCGGCGTGGACGGCCCCTGCGGCATCACCGGTCCGGAGGATACGGAGTACACCGTCATCCTCATGCCCATGAAGATCGCCGAATCCTCCTATTACGAAGAAGAGGAATAAACCTCTCCGGAAGCACGGCTGTCTTTCGGAATCAGCTCCCCGCCCGCCTTCCCGGGCGCGGCGGATCACGATACGGCCCGGCGCTCCGGGCCGGCATACCCCATGGGAACATTCATGAGTCAGGAAAACCTTCAGGCCGGAAAGACCGGCAGTGACTACGACGCTTCGAAGATCACAGTCCTCGAGGGACTGGCGGCCGTCCGCAAGCGTCCGGCCATGTATATAGGAAGCACGGATACCCGAGGGCTGCACCATCTCGTCTATGAGGTGGTCGACAACTCCATAGACGAGGCCATGGCCGGATACTGCGACAAGGTCGAGGTCATCCTCCATGTGGACAACAGCGTGACGGTAAGGGACAACGGCCGCGGCATCCCCGTCGACATCCATCCCAAGCTCCGCGTCCCCGCGGTGCAGGTCGTCATGACCAAGCTCCACGCGGGCGGCAAGTTCGACAACAACGCATACAAGGTCTCGGGCGGTCTGCACGGCGTGGGCGTGTCCTGCGTCAACGCCCTCTCCACATGGCTCGAAGTCACCGTCCGCCGCGACGGGAAGAAGTGGAGGCAGCGCTACGAGCGCGGCAACCCCGTGACGAAGGTGGAATGCATCGGCGAGGCCGAAGGCCACGGCACCACGGTGCGCTTCCTCCCCGATGAGGACATCTTCCGCGAGACCCAGGTCTATTCCTTCGAAATCCTGCAGAAGCGATTCGAGGAGCTGGCCTACCTGAACAGGGGGCTGGTGATAACCTGCATCGACGAGCGCACGAACGAGACGAAGACCTTCCATGCCGAAGGCGGCATCGAGCAGTTCGTACGCGACCTCAACAACGGCGAGGCCGGGCTTCACGGCATCATCTACGGCGAGGGCGTGATGGACAGCGTCTCCGTGGAGTTCGCACTGCAGTACAGCTCCGCCTTCTCCGAGAAGACGCTGACCTTCGCGAACAACATCCGCACGCATGAGGGCGGAACGCATCTCGCCGGCTTCAAGACCGCGCTCACCCGCGCCATCAACGGCTATGTGAAGAGCCAGCCCGACCTTCAGAAGAAGTTCAAGGGCGAGACCCTTTCCGGCGACGATGTGCGCGAGGGCCTCACTGCCGTCATCAGCGTGAAGCTGCCGCAGCCGCAGTTCGAAGGCCAGACGAAGACCAAGCTCGGAAACAGCGAGGTCGCCGGCATCGTCAACACCATCATCTACGGCGTCCTCGACACCTACTTCCAGGAGAACCCGAAGGACGTCCGCATCATCGTCGAGAAGGCGGCCGAGGCTTCCCGCGCAAGGGAGGCGGCCCGCCGTGCCAGGGAGCTCGTGCGCCGCAAGGGTGCGCTGGCCGACAACTCGCTTCCCGGCAAGCTGACGGACTGCCAGAGCAAAGACCCCACCGAATGTGAAATCTTCATCGTCGAGGGTGACTCCGCAGGCGGCTCGGCAAGGCAGGGGCGCAATCCCCGCACGCAGGCCATCCTGCCCCTCAAAGGCAAGATCCTCAACGTGGAGCGCGCACGCTTCGACCGCATGCTTGCCAGCGAGGAGATCAAGAACATGATCACCGCGATGGGCATCGGCATCGGGGAGAACATGGACTACTCCAAGCTGCGCTACCACAAGATCATCATCATGACCGATGCCGACGTCGACGGCGCCCATATATGCACGCTCATGCTGACGTTCTTCTTCCGCCATTATCCCCAGCTGATAGAGGAAGGCCACATCTTCATAGCGCAGCCTCCGCTGTACGGCATCAAGAAGGGAAGCACCACCATCAAGTTCCTTAAGGACGACGCGGAGCTCGACGAGTTCCTCCTCCAGCGCCTTTCCGGCGGCGTGACCGTCACGACGGCCGATGAGCGCACCTACACGGGCGAAGGGCTCATCTCGCTTCTTAAGAACATCGATACGCTTGAGAAATGGATGGCCGAAGCGGAAAATTCCGCCATTTCCCGCGAGCTGTTCCTGGCGTTCCTCCGCTTCGGCGGCGAGATCGAGATCGGTTCGGAGGGGCTTCCCGCCTCTTTTGCAGATTGGATGAAGGAACAGGGCTATACGGCCACGGTCGAGGTCGAAAGGATGGACGACGAGGAGCGCAGATTCGCCGTCTTTGAGAACAAAAGCGGCCACCGCACCCGCATGGCCGTAGAGTTCTTCCATTCGAAGATGTACCGGCTGGCCAGCCAGGTCTGGCAGCAGCTGGGCGAAGCATGCGGTCCCTTCCCCGTGCGGCTTTCCAGCTCCGAGTCGGGGCGCAGCGTGAAGGACTACTTCGAGCTGCGTGAGGCGGCCTATGCCGAGGCCCGCAAGGGCTTCAACATCCAGCGCTACAAAGGTCTCGGCGAAATGAATCCCGAGCAGCTTGAGGTGACGACGATGGATCCCGAAAGGCGCACCCTGCTCAAGGTGAGCATCGAAGACGCTCAGGCCGCCTCCGATACGATCGCAGAGCTTATGGGCGACCGCGCCGATCTCCGCCGCGACTTCATCATCCGCAACGCGCTTTCCGCCGTTGACGACCTCGATATCTGATGACAAGGGGAGCCCCGGGCTCCCAAAGGAAAGAACAACGTGGCCATATCCCTCGTAGATATAGAAAAGGAGATGCGCCAGTCGTACCTTGCGTACTCGCTGAGCGTCATCATAGGCCGTGCCATCCCTGATGCGCGCGACGGACTCAAGCCGGTCCACAGGCGCATCCTCTTTGCTCAGTCCCAGATGGCGAATACCTATAACCGCCCCACGAAGAAAAGCGCCCGCATCGTCGGCGACGTCATAGGCAAATACCACCCCCATGGCGACAGAGCCGTGTACGACGCCCTGGTCCGCATGGCCCAGGACTTCAACATGCGCGATCCGCTTGAAGACGGCCAGGGCAACTTCGGCTCCATCGACGGCGACTCCGCCGCCGCAATGCGATATACGGAAGTCCGCATGTCGCGGCTTGCCTCGGAGTTCCTTAACGACATCGAGAAGAACACCGTTGACTTCCGCCCGAACTACGATGGTTCCGAGCAGGAGCCGGAGGTCCTTCCCACGAAGGTCCCCAATCTTCTTCTCAACGGTTCTGCGGGCATCGCCGTCGGCATGGCGACGAACATACCGCCGCACAACCTCGGCGAGCTGTGCGATGCCCTGCTGCGGCTGATTGACGAGCCCGACTGCACGGTCGACGATCTTATCGATCTTGTCCACGGCCCCGACTTCCCCACCGCCGGCTTCGTGTATGCCGGCCAGGGCATGATCGACGCCTATCGCACCGGACGCGGCGTGGTGAAGGTGCGCGGCCGCGTGGAGATCGAAGAGAAGAAGAAGGGCCAGCAGTCCGTCGTCATCAGGGAGCTTCCCTACGGGCAGAATAAATCTATCCTGATGAAGAAGATCGCCGATCTTATCACCGACCGCAAACTCGACGGCGTATCCGACCTGCGCGACCTTTCCGACAAGAAGGGCATACACATCATCCTCGACCTGAAGCGGGGAACCATTCCCGAACTGGTCGTCAACGGCCTCTACAAGTACACGCCGCTGGAGACCTCGTTCGGCATCAACATGCTCGCCGTCGTGGACAACAAGCCCCAGCAGCTGAACCTGCGCTCGGCTCTGACATGCTTCCTCGACCACAGGCGCGAGGTGGTCATCAGGCGTACGCGCTTCGACCTCGACAAGGCGCAGGCCCGCAAACATATCGTGGAAGGCCTTCTCAAGGCTCTGGACATCATCGACCAGATCGTGGCCCTCATCCGCGCATCGGAGACCCCCGCTGAAGCCAAGGCCGGTCTTGTGGACTCCTTCGGATTCTCCGAAATCCAGGCGCAGAGCATCCTCGACATGCGCCTGCAGCGACTGACCGGACTGGAGCGCGACAAGCTGCTTGAGGAGTTCCATGAACTGGAGAAGCTGATCGCCTACCTCATCTCGATCCTTGAGGACGTCAACGTCCTGCGCGGCGTCATGCGCGAGGAGACGCAGTACATAAAGGACACCTATGCCACGCCGCGGCGTACCGAAGTGGTGTTCGACGAGCGGGGCGGCATTGATGTCGAGGACCTCATCCCCGACGAGGATGTCGTCATCACCCTTTCCCGCCGTGGCTATATCAAGCGCACGACCCTGGCGAACTACCAGCAGCAGAAGAGGGGCGGCAAGGGGATCGCGGGGCTCCATACCTCCGAAGACGATTCCGTGCAGGAATTCCTCGCCACGACGAACCATCAGTTCCTGCTGCTCTTCACCAACAAGGGCCGCATGTACCAGCTGAAGGTGCACCAGGTTCCTGAAGGCAGCCGTACGGCCAAGGGCGTGCACATCGCCAACATTCTCCCCATGGAGAAGGACGAATGGGTGGCCAATGCGCTCACCGTCCGCGAGTTCGCCGAGGACAGGTACTTCCTCTTCGCCACGAGACAGGGCATGGTGAAGCGCTCAAGCGCCTCCCTGTATGCGCGTAGCAGGAAGAGCGGCCTCATCGCCGTGGGCATGAGGGAGGATGACGAGCTTATCGCCGTCCGCGAGGTCACGGACCACGACCATGTCATGCTGGCCACCGCCCGCGGCATGGCCATCCGTTTCGCCATGTCCGACGTGCGTCCCATGGGGCGCAGCGCATCCGGCGTCAAGGGCGTGGGGCTCAAGCTCGGAGACCGTGTCGTCGCGTGCGTCACCGTCGATGAGAACGACAGCACCACGATGATCATGACGGTGTCGTCGTTCGGCTACGGCAAGCGTTCCAAGATGGACCTCTACAGGGTCCAGAGCAGGGGCGGCCTGGGCCTCATCAACTTCAAGGTCACGCAGAAGACCGGTGAGGTCGTAGGCGCCAAGCCCGTGTCCGATACGGATTCGCTCGTGCTTCTGACGTCGACGAACAAGATCATCCGCGTCGGCGTCGATGAGGTCAGGGCCGTGGGCCGTGCCGCCATCGGCGTGCGCGTCGTGCGCCTGGACGAAGGCGGCGTGGTGGCCGGATTCGATACGGTCGCGGAAACGGAGCCGCAGGAGACCGAGGAATAGTGCGGCTCGGGAAAGGTTCCACGGTCAGCTGATCCGACGGGTGGGGAACTCCCTTCACGGACTGCGGGCCGCCGGAAAGCTTCCTGAGCATCGTCTGCTAACAAAGAAGAGGCCGGAATTTTCCGGCCTCTTTCTGTCTCTGTGGAAGAGTGCTTTCCGTGCCATCCGCGCAGAGCTTGCGTATTTCGACGTCCATATACGAAAAAAGCCGCCTTGAAAAAGGCGGCTGAAATTCTGGTGGAGATGAGGAGAATTGAACTCCTGGCCTCTTGAATGCCATTCAAGCGCTCTCCCAACTGAGCTACATCCCCGTTGCAGGGAAGTAGTTGCCATACTCTGCGGTCCTCGTCAAGAGAAATTTTGCATAGGATGTTTTTTTCCTGGGCTTTACTCGGATGGGGCTCTGCTCTACAGTTTCCGTACCGATTCCGCCGCCGGAGGGCGGCTGTCCATGGGAGGACGCATGTTCCGAACGCTATCGTGCATTCTTGCCGCATCTCTTCTGTCGGGGTGCGGGTTCCTCAGCGGCATCATGCCGGGCGGCGGAGAATCCTCGCCCGCGCCGGCCGTTTCCTCTGCCAGACCGGCCATGTCCTCGACAAGCGTTTCGCCCAAAGCCAGGCGCTGCATGGAGGAGGCAGGCAGGCTCTGCGCCGATCCCATAGGGTGCCGCAATGCGGAGAAGGCTGCCGACCTTCTTGATGAGGCGGTCTCCGCCGATCCTCTTGATGCTTCCGCATACATGATGAGGGGCAGGGTGCTGAGCGAGCTCAGATACCATGAGGAGGCGTTCAACGACGTCACGAAGGCGATACGGATGAGGCCCTCGGCAGAGGCGTATGCCGTACGCGGGCTCGTATGCCTGCGTCATGGCCGTCCCGAAGGGGCACGGCGTGACTTCGAGTATGCGGAGCGGATGGATCCGAAGGATCCCATGGTGTATGCGTACCGTGCCGCGGGGGAGTTCCTGGAGGGAAGGAAGGGCGAAGGCTGCGATGACCTCAGGAAGGCCTGTTCGCTGGGGTTCTGCCTTTCCCTCGAATCGGCGAAATCGGAAGGGCTCTGCCGCTGACAGGCCGGGCAGCCTGTGTGCGGGCGTCGTTTTTCAGCGCAGAATCAGAGGCCGCAGCCTGATGGGGGCTGCGGCCTCTGATTCTGACTATACGTCAGACGTCCGTCCGGTGCTTCCTGTGGAAAAGGATTTCCATGCGGACCGTGGCGGTCGGCTGCCACGGTTCAGTCCCTTGTCGAGCAGCGTCTGCGCCATCCGGCATAGAATCCGCCCATGACGACCTGCCAGGCGCTCCATATCGCGCCGGGGAGCGTCGCGAGGGGATTGGCGGCGAAGTGGACGGCTGCCAGGGCGACGGCGAGGCCGCTGTTCTGCAGGCCCACTTCGATGGAGACGGCGGTCTGCCTTTCGGGGCTGAGGCCGAGGATGCGTGAAGCCGCCAGGCCGATAAGGATGCCTGCCGCGCTGTGGACGACGACGACCATCATGACGGCAGGGCCGCAGTCGAGGATCTTGCCCGCATTGGCGGCGATGATGCCGCTGACGATGAGCACGATGCCCGCAGTCGAGACGAGGGGACAGAATGCCGCGACCTTGTCGACGGCGCGTTCGGCGAGCCTGCGCAGGACAAGGCCGCCCAGCACCGGCACGACCACGATCTTCACGACGGAAAGCATCATCGCCCAGAATGAGACCTCGACCCAGCTTCCGGCAAGCCAGTAGACGAGGAGGGGCGTCATCAGCGGAGCTGCGAGGGTGGATACGATGGTCATGCCTACGGAAAGGGCGACGTCACCCTTAGCCAGGTAGGTGATCACGTTGCTCGATGTGCCGCCCGGGCAGCAGCCGACCAGGATGATGCCTACGGCAATGTCGGCGGGAAGGCCCAGGACATGCGCAAGCAGCCAGGCGAGGGCGGGCATGATGGTGAACTGGGCCGCGCAGCCGAACAGAAGGGGCTTCGGGGAGGTTATGACGGCCTTGAAGTCTTCCGCTCTGATGGTGAGCCCCATGCCGAACATGATGACGGCGAGGAAGGCCGCCGTATAGGAGACGGTCCAGATGAAGGCTCCGGGCATGAGGAATGCCGCAAGGGAGAAGATGAGGATGAGAGGTCCGATCTGGCCTGAGATCATGGCGCTGAGACGTGCCAGGGTGTTCATGTCGTGTCGCTCCCGGAATGGCTTTCTGGTGTGGAAGATGGGTTAAATTAAAATGCGGCGCCGGAATCGACAGCCCGGCGCCGCAGGGCGTATCAGTCCTGTGACTTCAGTTCTCCGTGCTTCTCATAGGAGGCTATGCGTACGGGCCTGTTGGCCTCGTCGACGAAGACGACGGCCGGCCTGTGGGCGTCGGCCTCGTCGGGCGTCATGCGGGCATAGGCCATGATGATGACCTTGTCACCGGGCTGCACGAGCCGTGCGGCCGCACCGTTGAGGCAGATGACGCCGCTGCCCTTCTCGCCGGCTATGGCGTAGGTTTCGAGGCGCTGCCCGTTGTCGACGTCGGCGATCTGGACGAGCTCGTATTCCCGTATGCCGGAGGCTTCCAGAAGGGCCTCGTCTATCGTGATGCTGCCCACATAGTTCAGCGCCGCCTGCGTGACGGTCGCCCTGTGGATCTTGCCCTTGAGCATGGTGATGAGCATTCCGGTCATCCCTCGAACACGAAGTTGTCGATGAGGCGGGTCTTTCCGAAGTAGACGGCCATGGCGCAGAGGACGGGGCGGTCGGCTCGTTCTACGTCCTGGAGGCTGTCGAAGTCGACCATGCTGACGTAGTCGATGCGGGCGAGGGGCTCGTCTTCGATGAGGCTCCTCATCGCTCCCAGGACTTTTGCCGCATCCCTTTCACCGTCTTCCATCATGCCGAGGCCGAGGGCTGCGGCCCTGCTCAGGACGGTGGCCGCACTGCGCTGTTCGGGGGAGAGGTAGGTGTTGCGCGAGCTCTTGGCCAGTCCGTCGGCTTCCCTCACGATGGGGCATCCGATGATCTCGATGCCGAAGTCGAGGTCGCGCACCATGCGCCGTATGATGGCGAGCTGCTGCGCATCCTTGCGGCCGAAGTAGGCCCTGTCGGGAGTGACGATGTTGAACAGCTTGCTGACGACGGTGCATACGCCGCGGAAATGCGTGGGGCGCGTCCTGCCGCAGAGGTTCTCGCTGAGCCCCTTCATGTCGACGAAGGTGCTGAAGTCGGGGGCATACATGTCGGAGGGCTCAGGGTGGAAGATGAGCGACGCACCCGCTTCCCTGCAGAGGCGAGCATCCGCCTCGATGTCACGGGGGTAGCTGGCGAGGTCCTCGTTGGGGGCGAACTGGATGGGATTGACGAAGTCGCTGACGACGACCCGGTCGTTTTCCGCCACGGCGCGGACTATCAGGCTCTTATGCCCCTCGTGGAGATAGCCCATGGTGGGGACAAGGCCTACGGAAAGCCCCTGGCGGCGCCATTCCCTGACCATGGCGCGCACTTCGGCGGGAGATGAGATGATGTTCATTGCAGTACCTGTGATGCGGCCGCACGTATGGAGTGGCGGCCCTTTGGGACGTCCCCGGAGGGATCAGTCGAGATGGAACTTCTCGCCAAGGTATTTTTCCCTGGCTTCGGGATTGCTTGCCAGTTCGTCGGGCGTTCCGGAGAGGATGAGGCGCCCTTCGAACATGATGTTGGCCCTGTCGCAGATGGAGAGCGTCTCCCGCACGTTGTGGTCGGATATGAGGACGCCGATGCCTCTGTCCTTGAGGCCTTTTATGAGCATCTGGATGTCGCCTATCGCAAGAGGGTCGATGCCGGCGAACGGCTCGTCAAGAAGGACGAACCGCGGGTCGCGTATCAGGCATCGGGCGATCTCGAGCCTGCGGCGCTCACCGCCGGAAAGGTAGGATGCGTAGGACTTCTCGAGCCTGGTGAGGCCGAACTCCTCCATGAGCTGGTCGGCGCGCTTCTTCTGGTCGGCGCGGGAAAGGTCCGTGTGCTCGAGGATTATCTGGAGGTTCTGCCTGACGGTGAGCCGGCGGAACACGGAGCTTTCCTGGGGCAGGTAGGAAAGCCCGACCCTTGCCCGCCGGTAGAGCGGCCAGGTGCTTATGTCCATGCCGTCGAGCTCCACGGTGCCCGAGGTGGGCTTGACGATGCCCGTCACCATGTAGAAGGAAGTCGTCTTGCCCGCCCCGTTGGGGCCGAGCAGTCCGACGATCTCCCCCTGGCTCATGGTGATGGAGACCTCGTGCACTACTTCCCGGCTGCCGTACACCTTTCTGAGATGCTGTGCCGATATGGTGGAGGCCATGCTACTTCCCCTTCCTCTTCTCGCCTGAGAATACGGCGTGCACTCTCTGGCGGCCGCTGCTCTCCACAAGGCTGCGGTTCTCGTTGATGAAGTAGCGTATGACGCTGCCCCTGATGGAGTTGTTCCCGTCGTGGAGGATTGGGCTCCCCTCAAGGACGAGCTCGCCCCTGTCGGTGAAATAGGTGGCTTTTTCGGCCGAGCCGGACTGCGAGCCGTTGATGAAGCGTACGTTTCGCTCGGATATGATGCGTTCGAGACCGCTGTTCTCCATGCCTGCAGGAGCCTTAGAATTTTCCTTTTTCGGGCCTTCGCTCTTCTTCAGGAAGATCGTGAGCGATTCCGACCACATCTTGAACTCTCCGCGTACGGCCTCCACATTGCCGCTGAAGACGACGGTGTTCTTCGCAGCGTTGTAGGCCATGCTGTCGGAGATGATGTCGACGGGGAGGCTGCCGCCGTCAAGCGGGATGGGGGCGGCTGTGGCTGATGAGGCAAGAAGGAGAAGAACCGCCAGGGCTGGGAATATTCTTTTCATCGTTGTTCGGCCTCCTGCCTGCTGCCGGGCAAGGTATCGGTTGGGGAATCCGCCGCGTCGTCCGGCGCTGCCGGGACTTCATCGGGCTGTGACGGCGTCCATCGCATGGTGACGCCGCCGGATCCTCGCAGGGTGTTCGAATTGAGATGCCAGACCAGCTTTCCCGCCTTTCCGGAAAGGTCGGGGCTGTCAAGGCGCGCTCCGGAAGTGAACGTAAGCGTCCTTTCCTCGTTGAGGAAGACGGCGCTGTCGCTCGTAAGCGTCTTGTCTTCGCAGACGGCCTTCACATCGTCGGACATGGAGACCTTCCGGTTCCCCTCCTCGATGCGCCCTATGCGCGAGGTGGAGTGGACCACTCGGCCGGCTTCGGTCGGGGAGCCCGCCATCATATAGCGGATGTCGGGATCCCTGACGGTGATGTTGCCGGACTTCTGGTTGAGGGTGGCCCAGTCGGCCCTGAGCTCGAAGGTCTTCCGGGCGTTCTCACCCTGCTGGAGGCGGATGCCCCTGATGGCGAGGTCGACGGAGTTCAGGACTTCGGCGGGCGGATCGGAGAGGAGCCTGTCCAGATCGGTGGACCGGACGACGTTCGCGATGGAGTCGAGAGCCTGCCGGGTCTTCCATGTTTCCCAGCCGACCCATGCTCCCCATGCCGCAGCGCATACGGCGATGAGGGTCACGGTGCTTCTGACGGAGTCGTTCATACGCGGGCGGGGCCTGTGGCGGCGGTCCAGAGGTCGGCGGGGGTCCCGCCGTCTCCGCGTGCGGCGAGGATGACTTCTATGGCTTCCCTCACGGCGCCTTCGCCGCCGCGTGCGGCGGTGACATAGGCGGCCTCCTTCCTGACCTGGAGGACGGCGTTGGCCACGGCTATGGGGAAGCCCACGCTGCGCATGGGGTCGAGGTCGATCCAGTCGTCACCCATGTAGGCGACTTCCTCACGGCGGAGCCCATGGCGCTCCATGATGGCGGTGAGCACGGGGAGCTTGGACTCGAAGCCTGCATGATATTCGGTGACCCCCAGCTGCGACATGCGTGCGCGCACGCACGGGTCGTCCCTGCCGGTGATGATGCCGATGCCGATGCCGGAACGGAGGGCCGTTTTTATGCCGATTCCGTCCTGGGCATGGAAGCATTTCAGCGGGTGCCCGTTTTCCTGGAAGTAGAGCTTGCCGTCCGTGCAGACGCCGTCGACGTCGAGGACGAGGAAGCGTACGGAGGCGGCGGCATTCCACGCATCCTCGCGGACAGGCGTGCCGGGAAAGGGAAAAGCGGTATCAGAGGGCATTTGTTGCTCCGGAAGCGGTATTGCGTAGTGAATAAGCTTTATACCCGCCTTTCCACAGGGAGTCAAAGAAGAAAGGCGTATCCGCACACAGCACGCTGGCAGGGGGATCCGCGTCCCCGCTGAATAAGCGGGCCGGCGTGACTTCCCCGCCCGT
>JAKSQA010000109.1 GCA_024404335.1 Mailhella sp. | reverse complement strand
TCTATATGCTCAACTTCCGCCGAGGATATTCTGTTCAACTACATGGTCAGGGCACGTACTCTCAGGCTTGTACGCCGATGGCTCCGGGATGCCGAACGAAGGAGAAAAATCCAGGACGCAGCCAGAAGGATGAAAAAGACACGCCATGACAACAGGAGCCGCTGCAGTTTTCCGAGCTGGAGCGATTGGCTTCAAAAAAAGGCCGCACAGGGAGACATGAGAGCACTGGCCGCCATGCAGGCGAGAGACAACAGAAAGCACGTTCTGGACCGGACAATGAAGGAACGAAATGCCATTGAAGGCCCGCCGCAGAATGATTCCCCCTGCAAAGTCACAAGAAAAGGCGCTCGCCTTTATGCCTCGGGGCTTCGTGAGTACAAGGGGAAATATCTTTTCCGTGAAACGGAGAAAGATTCACTTCTCAGGGAGTTCCTGCAATGGGCAGGAAAAACCGGAATCAGACTTACTTCCGGCAGCATGGCCTTCATTGCCCGTGTTTTCGATATTGCCGGTGAATCGGAATCGCCGATCGAATTCCTCCACTCAGGCATGCATGAGCTGGAGCAATCACTTCGTCAATGGGATGCTGAGCACGGTGTAGATCAGAAACTGCAGTCTTCGGAGTTTTCCGAGCACACGGAGAAACAGCAGAGAACATCCGTTAACGATGGTCTGCAAAAGCGGCACTCTCGAGCAAAGGAACGAGGAATGTCCCGGTGACAGGCGATGTACAGCCATCCCGACTTCTCCGCCAAGGTCCTCCTTCACTTCTTACTTTGATTACTCAAGGAGCGTGAAACTCAACAGAATCAGCGCTAGACGAACGAAATGTTCCCCATCAGTTCCGGAGGCAGGTCGGAAGGACCGAAAGCCGCATACTCCTCGCCGGGGTCTGCAGCAGGGGCGTCCTGCCTTGCCGCCGCCTCGCCCTCCTCGAACGCGTTAAGCGAGGCAAAGCGCGCCGCCCACTCACCTGCCGCCAGAGCTGCGGCGTGGACGTCGGAAGCGAAACGCCCGGTATCGCCTGAAGCCGGAATGAAGAAGCTGATGCCTGCCGCTCCTGCCGGGTCAAGCCCCAGGGATCCCCCGAAGGTCTCGGCCATCAGGAAGTTTGCGGAAAGAAGGCGGCGGTACAGGTCTTCCGTACCGAATCCGCACGGCCTTCCGAGCTCGGCGTAAAAGAGGAACCTGTCCTCCCCTTCGACATGGCGCAGCATGCAGGGGCGCCCCTGCATGGTCATCATGACTGCGCCGGCCGCATCGGGTTCGAGCAGTGTGCCGGCCGCATCTCCGAGTGCGGCGAAATATTCCCTGATATCTGGCATGGTCTGTACCTCGTGGTCCGCCTGCAGGGAGAAGCGATTCTCCCTGCAGGACGTATAATGACGGCCTGCCTTCAGGCCGGCCTATGATTCTCCAGTCTTTCCGTCATCTCCGGCGGAGACCCGCTTTCCGAACATACGGCGCGCGTGCTCCGAGGATATCGCCTGCGTGCTCACCGAACCCCGTCGGGCATGGGCTGCTGCGGCATGTGGAGGTAGTAGCGGCTGAGAAGTGGGAAGAGCTGGGGATTGGCCTTGATGGGGCCTTCGATGTACGAGATGAACTCCTCCTGGTCCGGTATGTCCTGAAGTATACGCATGCTTTCATACATGCTGTCCCGGAACATCTCCTTCTCGTTCTGAAGCCTCTCCTCCTCTGCTTGCTTCGTCGCACCGTCTATGCGTCCCTGCCGGTAAAGCTCATCCAGCTCGTCCATTTCCATGTCATAGCTCGTCAGCTTCATGCGGTTGGCCACAATGGGGTCGGTCAGCTTTGCGAGAAGCATCGCCTCCGCCTGCAGGCCCTTGCGGAGCCGCTCGTCATCGGGAATGTCCACAGGATCACCCGTGCTGGATGCCCCCTTTAGGAAGGATAGATACCGGAAGTCATAGTCCTGGACACGTCCGATATCAAGGGAATCGGCCGAATTGAGGAGTATGCCTTCAATTGTCGTGCTCTGATGTCCGACGATGCACCTGCGAAGCTCACCCGCGGCCTGCGGGCCGAGCGGATCGACTTCGCCCCGGAGGCCTCCGTTGGCATAGATGCCGATATGCTCGATGGTGCGCTCGGCGCTTGCCGCTTCCTGCGTGTCGCTGCCGTTTTTGGTCCGGCCGGAATCATGCCCGGTGATGCCGCAGAGCAGGATGCCCCTGTTCACAGGCACTCCCCGCTCCTCCATGATGGAAGCCATGGCCGAGGCCAGGATGAAGGCGCGGCAGATATGCCCGCGGCCGTGGTAGCCGGTGTTCCGGTCGTAGCCGTCCTCGCTTTCATGGCTCTGATAGACGGGGAGCATCTGCTTCAGGAAGTCCCTTTCCTGCTCCCGGCCGGAGGGAAGCAGTTCCGGCAGCGCAGGCGCCGGGAAGACGGGAATCGGAGGATAGCCCGAGGCAAGCGTCTCGCCGACCGAAGGGAATGCGGCTGCTACAGCCTGCCGCTGAGTTGCGTCCAGCTGAGAGAGGTCCCCTTCGAATCTGCCGGGCCTTGCCGCCTCGCGCCCGCTTTGGGCATCCGCCCAGGCCAGGAGATGGTGCATGGCGAGGGCGCAGGTCTTCATGCCGTCGGCATGAGGCGCGGCGGCAAGGCCGCGCTGGGGACCACCAAGACGGGCGAAGGCCGCCTCAATGCCGGCAAGCTCCGCCCTGTGCGCCTCCAGGCGCTGGAGTACCGACGTTCTGCGGGGCCCCTCCAGACCGGCGAGAGCCGTCCGGAAGCCTTCTGCCGCAGCCGCGTCCGAGAACCAGTTCCCCGGCATTTTCCCAAGACGCGCCATAAGTGATTCAATGCTGATGTCGTCACCCTCCGCAATGGCTGTCAGCGCATCGGAGAAGGCCATCGCAGCCGAAAGCGTTCTGGGCAGGTTCTCCGTGACGGCAGCCTCACCGTGAAGGATGCGCTCTGCGAACGCTGCCGCAAGGCGCATCGATTCGGGGTTCTCGTAGACGCCCTGGCTGCCGTTCAGCTGCTCGCCCACTTGTCTGCCGAGCAGACGTGCGGCTTCAAGCCTCTCCGCTCCATAGACATCCGCAAGGGCACGCTTCAGGGCGACATTCTCCGGCTCTGCGTAGACTTCCAGCTGTTCCGGGTGCAGCTCCAGCTCCGCGCAGCGCTCCACGAATCTACGGCGCAGGTCGCCGATGTCGGCGGCAGGGGGGAATGTGCCGTAGGAGAAGAGCCGGCTGATGGCTCCGAGTTCGAAACGTGCGGATTTCGCAATCCAGTTCCGGAAACCTTCATCGCTCTGAACACTTCCGATTATGCCGTTCAGCTTTCTGAAGCTGAAGTGCTGCGTCATGAAAAGGTCTTCGCTGGCCTTGACGGGCGCCTCATTGTCAAAATCCTGATCGGAATCGGTCCACCGCATGGGGATCGTCCTTCCGCCGAGGCGGGCCTTCAGGCCGTCCAGCCTGGTCTTCTGTTCCTCGGAAAGCTGCTCAAGACGCGCCCTGGGGATCTTCCGGCCGTTGAAGACGTCCATGACGGCGTCCATGTAGGCGATTTCCTGATCGGTCCCGGTCGTCTGGACCCTGTCGACGGTGATCTCCTTCACGTCATGGCCGAGGGAGAATCCTCCGTGGATATGCCCCTCGATATAGTTGCTCTCAAGCTTAGAGGTCATGCCGCCCCGCTTCGAGTAGGCATCGATCAGCTTCATTACGTCCTGATCATCCATCTGCGGAATGAGCGACTCAAGGTTCTCATAGGTCGCAAGGTTCTTTCCGCTGGCCTCAGGATCACGGAAGATCTTCAGGAACAGCGTCTGGAGCAGGAGGTTGTCCTGTTCATAAGACCCGTTCCCATTGCCGTTTTCGTTGAAGGGGAGCTTCTCGAAGGCCCTCTTCACCCAGGTGATGTCAAAGCCGCCGAGGCTGACCGCCTCTGCCAGCTGCTCGTCCAGCATCCGGCGGACGGGACTGCCCGCATCGCTGAGAAGCCGCCGGCCGCCGTCGCTCAGCCCCTCCAGAGAGGGCAGGAGCCGGAGGAAGGTGTCCACCCGGCCCCGGTCGGCCCTGAGCCTGAGAGAACGGAAGGTGTCATTGACTGTGAACACGCAGCGCCGCTTCACGTCATCCTTAAGGGTGATGCAGACTGTTCCGTAGGTGGCTGCGGCGCCTGCCTGCGGAGAGCGTCACCGATCTTTTTCGCGTCCGCCTCAAGGATGTGCCGGTCGTTGACATACTCGTCCCTCAGGAAATCCCCGGCCTCGGCAAGCCTGGTTCCTCCGGCGGCCGCCTTGCCGAGAAGCGTGGCCATGCTTTTGTCGGACATGCGGCGGGTCGGATCGCTGTTGCGCTGCGCAGGCGCATCGACGAATCCGCCGCCGTGCCCGCTCACCAGCGACCCCGCCCTCACGGACGGCCCCGCTCCCTCCGCTTCCGCCACATCCGCGCCCACGTCCGCCACGCGGATGAGCTTCATCGCACCGGCATAGCCCGCCACGCCCGTCAGGTCGATCGGCCTGGAATTGTCCCCGCCGCCGACGCTCCCGACGACCTCGGCGCTGCCGCCC
>JAKSQA010000108.1 GCA_024404335.1 Mailhella sp. | reverse complement strand
CCGCTGCAGAGACGGCGAAGCCGAAGATGTCGGCGCTTATCGAGGATTTCATTGGAAGACTGTAGGGAACAGGGAGCAGGGATCAGGGATCAGATAGACGGATTTCTTTCCTCCCTGCTCCTCGGGCGGGGGATGAGCCCGCGGGCGATGCCGGTGTCGAAGGTGTAGCCGGTAGCGCGGTAAGCGCCGGCCATCTCGAGCCAGCAGTCACCGAACTGGCCGCGGCCGCCGGACTGCTTCTTATGACGGCCCTGCACCTGGACCTTGCCGCGCACGGTTTCGCGATAGGGGATCTTGGGCGTCTTGAGGTCGATATCGACCTTGGAGCGGCGGCGGGCCTTTTCAACGGAGATCTCGATATGGAGCTGGCCCATGCCGGAGAGAAGCACGTCGGAGGTCTCCTCGTCGCGGCTCAGCTTCAGGGTGACGTCTTCGTCAAGCAGCTTCTGCACGGCGGCGAAGACCTTGTCCTCATCGCCCTTCTGCTTGGGGGCGAGGGCGAAGGTGATGAGCTGCGGAGGCAGGGCGGGGAGCTCGAGCTCGATGGAGGCCTTCTCGTCACACAGCGTGTCACCGGTACGGGTGGCCTTGAGCTTCGTCACGCCGATGATGGTGCCGGGGCCGAGGACGTCCTTGCAGGGCGTCTGGGTCTTGCCGTTCAGGTAGACCAGGGAGCCGAGGCGCTCGGCCTCACCCGTACGCATGTTCTTCACGGTAGTGTCGGAGGAGATCGTTCCGCTCAGCACGCGGAGCACGTTGACCTGGCCGGCGAACGCATCGTTGAGGGTGCGGAAGACCACGCAGGCCGCGGGGGCGGTGGGGTCGGCCGCGATTTCGGAACCGTCGGAAGCGAGGGCCGCAGGGCGGTCGAGGGGCGAGGCGAGAAGGGCGTTGACCTGGTTCATGAGACGGCGGCCGCCCTTGTTGTTGAGGGAGGAGGCGGGAAGAACGGCGACGATCTCACCGGAGAGGACACCCTTGCGGAGGCCGAGGGCGATGTCTTCCTCGGAGAGGGAGCCTTCTTCCAGGTACTTGTTCATCAGGTCCTCGTCGGAGGAGGCGATGTTCTCGATGGAGGTGTCCCTGAGCAGGGCGGCATCGTCCTCAAGGTCGGCGGGAATGGGCATGTCGGTCGTCGAGCCGTTCTCACCGAAGCGGAGGGCCTTGCCGGCGAAGACATCGACGAGGCCGACGAAGGCGCCGTCTTCAAGGATCGGGATGTAGAAGACGACCGGCCGGACGCCGAGGCCAGTGGTCAGGCTGTTCAGAGCGGCATCGAAGTCGGCGCGCTCGCGGTCCATCTTGGTGATGACGGCGATGGAGGGCAGGCCGGCGGACTTCACGCTCTTCCAGATGCGGCGCATCTGCGGACGCACGCCGTCGACGGCGTCGATGACGAGCACGGCGCTGTCGGCCGCGGAGAGAAGCCAGTCGATATCGCCGGAGAAGTTGGCGTCACCGGGAACGTCGATGAGGTTGTGGCGGAAGCCGTTCCAGTCGAAGGAGGCGAAGCCGGGCTGGATGGAGCCGCGGCGCTTGATTTCCTCAGGTTCATAGTCCAGAGCGGTGCCGCCCTCTTCGATGGCACCGAGGCGGTTGATGATGCCGGCCTGGAACAGCAGCATTTCGGCAAGGGAAGTCTTGCCGCTTCCTCCGGTGCCGACGAGTGCATAGGTACGCTGGTTCGTCAATTCAATGGACATGGTGGAACCCTCCACAAAGGTTGGCGTAATATCAGAAAGGGGATTGCCCTTAGCGACGGTACGATTGGTATGCTATCCCTGTCATAAAAAGCGGCGGACTGCCCTGTCAAGCGGGGTGGCCGATTTATGGAGAAAAAAAGAACATTTCATCCCCCTTCTCTGGAAAAAGATGACTTCCGCCCCTTCTTTCTGTATCATGCGCCCTCGCCCGGCCCCGCCGGGACTAATCCCTACCGGACGGAGGCTCCATGGATCCGCATAACGAAATCGTCATCATCGGCGGCGGTCTTGCCGGATGCGAGTGCGCGCTCGCGCTCGCAAGGCACGGCATCGCCTGCACAGTCTACGAGCAGAAGCCCGGAGCCTTCTCTCCCGCCCATACCAGCCCCGATCTCGCCGAGCTCGTATGCTCCAACTCCTTCCGCTCCGATGACGCCTCCGGGTCAGGCGTGGGCCTGCTCAAGCAGGAGATGCGCGAGCTCGGCAGCGCCGTCATGGAAGCCGCATCCCGCTGCTCCGTACCCGCCGGCAAGGCCCTTGCCGTCGACCGTACGGAATTCAGCCGCATCCTTACGGAACGGATGGAAGGCGAGCCGCTTGTGACCCTCATCCGCAGGCAGATACCCGGCCTCGACGCTCCTGAGCTCCAGGGGCGGACCGTCGTCATCGCCGCCGGACCGCTCGCATCCGAAGGACTTGCCTCCTCCCTCGCGGCGGCCATCTCCGGCGACGGAGCCGAACGCCTTTACTTCTACGATGCCATCGCCCCCATCGTCAGAGCCGACTCCGTCGACATGGGCATAGCCTTCCGCGGCTCACGCTACGGCAACGACGCCCCTCCCCCCTATTCCGACGATGCCCCCTTCCTTGAAAAGCCGGTCGAGACCATGACGCAGCCCTCCGAGAGCGACGGCGACTACCTCAACTGCCCCATGACGAAGGCCGAGTACACGGCATTCTACGAGGCCCTCCTTGCGGCGGAGCGGGTGCCCGCCCATGACTTCGAAAAGGAGATCCACTTCGAGGGGTGCATGCCCATAGAGGCCCTCGCCGACCGCGGCGACCGCACGCTCACCTTCGGCCCCCTCAAGCCCGTAGGCTTCACCGACCCCCGCACGGGGCGGCGGCCGTACGCCCTGCTCCAGCTCCGCGCCGAAAACAGGGAACGCACATCCTTCAACCTTGTCGGGTGCCAGACGAAGATGACCTATGCCGCGCAGGACCGCGTCGTCCGCCTCATCCCCGGGCTCGCCGGGGCTGCGTGCCTCCGCTTCGGCAGCGTGCCCCGCAACACCTATGTCAACGCCCCCGAATGCCTCGAAAGCGACCTTTCCCTCAAGGGAAGGCCCGGAACGTTCCTCGCCGGGCAGATAACCGGCGTCGAAGGCTATGTGGAATCCGCGGCCTGCGGCCTCTGGCTCGGCCTCATGCTCGCCGGCCGGATCCTCGGGCAGGAGCTCCCCCTGCCGCCCGTCACGACCGCGCTGGGCGCCCTTCTGAACCATCTGCGCACGCCCTCGAAGCACTTCACGCCTTCCAACATCCACTTCGGGCTCATGCCCGAACTGGACCACCCGACGAAGAAGAAGTCCCGCAAGGCGGAGATGGCCGACCGCGGCAGGGCGGACTTCGCCTCCTGGATGGAAGGCTGCCCACTCCTCGCCCGCGGGGAATGACTGGAACATCACTCATCGGCGGCACCGACGTGCAGCCGCCCATCGGAGGAGCAAAGCACAGCATCGGCTCTCCCCCATCCTCTTTTCTGTTCCGTGCCTGACATTAGCATAATGGAAACATTTCCATAATAGTGCAACCTTTTCCTGCTGTGCCCACTGCACAGCCATCAGAAAAGCCCCTGAGGTTCCACGGAACCTCAGGGGCTTTTCACAGAGAAAACGGCATTCGACTAGAAGCGGTAGCCGATCGTCATGCTGAGATTGTTCGCATAGCTGTTATGCTGACGGCCTTCAAAGGTCTTCCTCAGACCCAGCGTGTCGATGCTTCCGGAATAGTTCATCCCGCGGACACGGATATACATATAGGCAAGATCGACGGTCCACTTGTCATACTTGAACCCGACGCCGAGGGTATAGTAGTTGCGGCCGTTGGAAGGAACCAGATAATCATAGTGGTTGGAGGCGACGTTCTTGAGAGGAGAAGTCTCATAGGTGAAGCCGGCCCGCAGGGTAAGCCAGTCAAGAGGAGCATATTCGGCACCCAGGGTGAAGGCCCAGGTGTCGTGCCAGTTCTTCTGCTCATTGAATTTGGCGGTATTGGGGTTGCTGGAATCAATGCTGAGGTTGCAGTAGCTGCTCCACACGGTATAGGCGGTGTCGAATTCGAAGCTCAGATTCTGCAGGGGCTGGTACTTGATGCCTGCGGTGAACACATCAGGAGTACGGAGCTTGGCCCTGCCGGAGCTGGGAACCAGGCCGCGGCTGGAAAAGGCCATCTTCGAATACATGGGATCCGCATAGCGGGCCCGCAGGCTTCCCTTGAACCGCAGGTCCTCGTGGGCACGATAGGTGAGGCCGGCGCTCCACTGGTCATTGAGCTTCGCATGGGCGGCCAGGTTCCATCCGAATGCGTATCCGTTCTCGGAATGGATACGAGCATCAGCGGAGAGCATCCCCGCGGCAGGATGATAGGCCATGTACCTCTGATTCAGGCTCAGGTAGCCCCAGGTGTAGTCAACGCCCGCAGCGAGGGAAAGGACGTCATTCACCTTGTAGGCGATATTGGGATTAATGGATGTCGAAAGCAGCGTGATCGACTTAAGCGTGCCGGAAGGGGTTCCGCTCATCATGTCCACCGTGCCGGGCCTGCTCCATCCGTTCTTGAACTGTGAGCCAAGGCCGTATTTGGTAAACATGCCGACGCCGAGCCAGAGGTTGTCGCTCAGCTGATGGGTGGCATACATGTGGGGGATAGGCCACCACTGCTTGGCG
>JAKSQA010000107.1 GCA_024404335.1 Mailhella sp. | reverse complement strand
TCGCGGTAGGCGGCGGGCTTCAGATACTGGGAGCTCAGGTCCTCCAGCTTCTGCTTGAACTTGTGCAGGCCCAGCCTGTTGGCTAGCGGCGCATATATGTCCATCGTCTCCTTGGCGATGCGCTGCTGCTTATGGGGCTTCTGGAAGTCGAGCGTGCGCATGTTGTGGAGACGGTCGGCCAGCTTCACGACGGGAACGCGGATATCGTGCGCCATGGAGAGGATCATCTTCCTGATGTTCTCCGCCTGGGCCTCCTCCTTGGTGTCGAACGTCATCAGATTGATCTTGGTGACGCCGTCGACGATGTCGGCCACCTGTTCGCCGAAGAGCTCATCCAGCTCGTCGATCGACGAATCCGTGTCCTCCACGGTGTCATGCAGAAGGCCTGCGGCCACGGAATGCTCATCGAAGCCCATCTCCGCCAGCGTGAGCGCCACCGATGCGGGGTGCATGATATACGGATCTCCGGAAAGACGGAGCTGCCCGGCATGCGCCGCCGACGCATAGCTGTAGGCCCGGCGCACCATATCGGCGTCGGCTTCGGGCCAGTGGCTCACGAGCTGCTCGACGATCTGCTCCGACGTAGGCACCTTCGCCGCCGGATGGGCTTCCCCCGTAAGAGGAGATACTACCATTGAAACGCCTTCCTGGGACCTGTTTTCCTGTTCTGCTGACATTCGTGCTTCCTTCCGCTCCGCCCCTGGCCAAGCCGGAGAGCAAAGGTCTACTGTTGCTGAAGCGCCCGCGGGACCCACCAGCGGTCGAAATTCCAGGTTATGCCGGCCGCTGCCGGCTCTATGCCGCGATACCGTGACCTGACCATGGGCAGGGAATACGGAACATACAGAAAAAGGTACGGCTGCTCTTCATGGAGTATCTCCTGAAAACGGTCATACAGCTTCTTCCTTTCCTTCTTATCGGTCATGACGCGGCCTTTTTCAAGCAGGGAATCCGCCTCAGGGCTGCTGAACCCCACGAAATTCAGGCCGTTCCCAGCAATGGCGGAACTGTGCCAGACATCATGGATGTCGGGGTCGTCAAGGATGTTCCAGCCCAGGATCAGGGCGTCGAACTTCCGCGTATTGACGAATTCCTTCAGAAATGCAGCCCATTCCACCGTCCTGATCGAAGCCCTTACGCCTATGCGACCGAACATCCGCTGAAGGATCACCGCCGTCTTGATGCGCTCCTCGTTGCCCTGGTTCACCAGTATCGTGAACTCGAAGGGGACGCCGTCCTTTCTGAGCACCCCGTCCTCGCCGGGAAGCCATCCGGCCTCGGCCAGAAGCCGCCTCGCCTTTTCCGGGTCATGCGGATACGGCGAAAGCCCCTTATGATAGGCCCATGTGCCCGGCTTGTAGGGCCCGAAGGCGGGTTCTCCCATGCCGAGCAGGGCCCCCTTCACTATGTCTTCGCGGCTTATCGCATACGAGAGGGCCCTCCGGACCTTCGCATCCCTGAAGAAGGGGCTCTTCTGGTTAAGCCCGAGATATGTATAGCCCGACGCGACGTACCGGTATTTGCGCCAGTCCGCATCCCACGAAGGCCCCTGCGTCTGCCGGAGATACTGTTGCGGGCTCAGGCCGATCCAGTCGAGCTTGCCCGCCCTCGCCTCAAGGAACATGGTGGAGCCATCGGGAATGAACCTGTATACGACCTCGTCCATATACGGCCTTCCCTTGAAATAGGTGCCGCTGGCTTCAAGGGTGATCCTGCTGCCGGCCTCCCACGACTTGAGCCTGTAGGGGCCTGCGCCTATCGGCGCCCTCGAATATTTCGTTGAGGCGATGTTCTCATGTTCCAGGACATGCTTCGGCAGGATGGGGTGCATCCATGTCGTGGCGGCCCGTGCATAGGGCTCTCTGTAGCGCACCTCAAAGGAGAGCCGTCCGGTCTGGCGGAACTCGCTGATGGTGAGGAAGTCGCCCGCATACGCGGTCGGCGTGGAAGGATCGGTCATAAGACGGTAGGTGAAGGCGGCGTCGTCCGCGGGCAGCGGCCCCCCCTCCTCCCAGACGATGCCGCCCTTCCGACGGCAGCGCATGAGGAGCCCGTCGTCCAGGGCCTCCCACTCCTCCGCCGCGCACTTCACGATGTTCAGATCCTTAGCGTACTCGAGAGGAGATGTGTAGAGCAGGCCCGCGACCTCCGATGAGGCCGCATCGGAGGCAAGATAGGGAATAAGGTTCGAGGGTTCGCCAAGGCTTCCGATGACGATGCGCCCCCCGCATTCCGGAGCCGGGATGACCGACGGGGCGGAACCGCCGCCGGCGCTTCCGCCGGCAGCGGGGGCATTAACCGGAACGGCGGCCAGCACGGACGAAAGAAGCGCCGCTGATGCGCACTTCATGACAAGGCGGCCCGCGCCGTAGACCGCATGGATTCCGAAATATTTTTTCATAAAAAAAACATAGCATAGTTCACAACAGATGAAAACTGGTGTACTGATAGCCAAGCCCCCGAAGACCATGCTGCCGCGTTAACGCAAGGAATACATAATGAACAGACGCGAAGAAACCGCTGCCAAGGAACTCGCCCGGAAATTCGTCGCCGGAGTTCCCGAATACATCGCCGACTATGCGCGTCAGATCGAAACGGAAGGACGCCTCGGCAAATTCACGCTCAGATTCGAAAACAACGCGTGGACGATAGAAAGCGCCGTACAGGGCGAAGACTTCCAGTCGTACAGCCCTGTCGTCACCATCAATCTCGCCGATGAGCATGTCTATTCCGAATGCAACTGCATGGAGTGCTTCACAGGGGTGTGCCCCCATGCGACCGCGGCCGTGCTCCACTTCATCAGCTCCCTCGACATCACCGAAGGGAAGGCCGACCCCGCCCCATCCGTCCCCAGGCCCGACTGGCACCAGAGCTTCAGGCACTTCTTCGGCGGATCCCTCGAACCGGAGACGGGCCGGCACTACCTGCTGTTCCGATTCTATCCCGAACCGGGAAGGCTCTCGGTCGAGTTCTTCCGGGCCCGCCAGAACAAGACCGGCCTCTCCTCCGTCAGGCAGGAGCTCACCATCGACCAGCTCCTCCGCAATCCCGAGTGGTGCGAGCAGTCTCCCGAACTTCCCGCAGTGTGCAGGCAGATCGCGCAGTATCTCGACTACTACGGGCACCGCGTGGAGATACCCGACGGACTTCTCTCGTGGTTCTTCTGGGCCATCAGAAAGGAAAACTATCTTTTCTGGAAAGACACGGAAATCCCCTGCCACGTGGAAAACACGCCCATGGCCCTCAAGCTGCGACCGTCCCTTGAGGAGGACGGGCTGAAGTTCGACGTACTCCTGCAGCGGGAAGGCAAAAAGCCCTTCTCCATTACCGACGAGGAAGAGGAGCCTGCCGGCGATGTTCCCGTCCCCGCGCATGAAGGCGTCACCTTCCATGGCCAGATGCCCCTCTGGGCATGCTGGAACCAGGGCTTCTATCCCATCCAGACCTGCCTGAGCCACAAGGTCATACGGGCCCTCGTCCATCAGGGGCCCATCGTCCCCCAGGAGGACATCCCCGAATTCCTCGACCGCGTATGGACGCGCATACCCGCATCGGAACTCTACGAGCAGGACGAATTCCTCAAAGTCATGGAACCCGTGTTCCAGCCTGCCACCTACGACCCCAAGCTTTTCCTCGGCGAGGAGGGAAGCCTCCTGACGCTGGAGGTCCAGAACGTCTACGAAACGCTGCACGGCGAGTTCCCCCTCTCCGGGCCGAACCCGGACTTCCAGACCGGAAGCTACGTCTACGAAGGGAAGACCTATCTCGTCAGGCGGAACCAAGTGGAGGAGAACGCGCTCATCTCCCAGCTTTCCGACATGCACTTCCAGCCCAGAAGCTCCAAGCTCTGGTTCATGGAGCCCGAGGAGGCCATTTCCTTCCTGCTCGACTCGTACCCCACGCTTATCGAGAACTGGAGGGTGTACGGCGAGGCAACGCTCTCAAGATACAAGGTGCGCGCCTCCACCCCCGTCATCAACGCTTCCGTCGAGAGCAACGAGAAGGAGAAATGGTTCAGCCTCGACATCTCCGTGGAATACGACGGGCAGACACTTCCGCTCGACCGCATCTGGAAGGCCTGGCTCAAGGGCAAGCGCTATGTCCAGCTCAAAGACGGCTCGTATGCCAGCCTCCCGGAATCTTGGCTTGAAAAGCTCTCCCACAAGCTCAAGGTCCTCGGCTTCGACCCCGCACGCCCACCCAAGCACCAGTACAAGCAGTATGAGGCGCCCGTCCTCGACACGCTTCTCGACGACCTCCCCAATGCCGCCGAGGATTCCTTCTGGAGCCGGCTCAGGGACAACATCCGCGACTTCAGGGAAATCCGCCAGCTCACCACGCCGCAGGGGCTCCAGGCCACCCTCCGCAACTATCAGCTCCAGGGCATATCCTACCTCAACTTCCTCAGCGAATACGGCTTCGGCGGCATCCTCGCCGACGAAATGGGCCTCGGCAAGACCATACAGACGCTCGCATTCGTCCAGCACATGGTCAACAACGGCGCAAAGGGCCCCAACCTCATCGTCGTGCCGACATCCGTGCTGCCGAACTGGGACCGCGAAGCCTCGAAGTTCGTACCCGGACTTTCACGCCTGATCGTCTACGGGACCCGCCGGGAAGGGCTCTTCCACAAGATAGGCTCCTCCGACCTCGTCATCAC
>JAKSQA010000106.1 GCA_024404335.1 Mailhella sp. | reverse complement strand
CGCCTTCGTGTCCCGGCTCCGGGGCGGCTCGGGGGCCGCTCCCCTGACGGGACCCTTCCCTTCTGCGGGTTCCGGAGCGGCGGCCTTCGGCGGAGCCTCCTCGGGAATCTTCTCGGCGTGCGGCTCCGGAGGCCGGGGCTCCTCTTCGATGCGGTATTCGGATTCCTCCGTGACAAGTTTCCGCGTCTCGTCGGGACGGATGGCTTCAGCCGTCGGAGGAGGCGCCGCCGTTTCCATAGTGATAAGGAGCCGGCGCTCAAGCGGCGGGAGGGAGATCCTGGTCTGCGGATGGAGGGGAATGAAGGCGGCAAGAAGCGCTGCGGCCAGCAGGCCGGCTGAGGCGCTGTTCCTGCTCAAGCGGCGGGCGTTTTTCCCGTAGCTTTTCCAGTCCTGGACGGCGGAGCTATTTTGAGCCCTGCTGCGTACTGATGACAAAGCGGCCTCCCTTTTTCACTTTGGCTACGTCCACCACATCTACGAATTTTTCAAAGGGGGTCTTCCTGTCGACATGGAGATTGAGCCGGGCCTCGGGCCGTTCGTCCATGACGGCGGGGAGATCCTCTTTGCTGACCTGCCTGCCTTCATAATGGATCGATCCGTCGGCCGAGATGGAAAGTATCTGCTCCTGCTGCCCCCGCTGCTGCTCTGCGCTGTCGGCTGCGGGAAGGAGTATGTCGAGCACGGGGCGGCTGAACGTCGTCGTCATGATGAAGAAGATAAGGAGCATGAAGATGACGTCGATGAGGGGCGTGAGGTCTATGGAAGGCTCGTCTTCATCAAGCATTGCAGTCCTCCGCGTACATGTTCCCTCTTCTGCGCCGGCCGCAGAATTCGAGCGCCCGGTAGCTGTATTCCACGACTTCGATATGGAAGCCCTTGAACCTCAGTGTCAGGTAGTAATAGGCCATGAGCGCGGGAATGGCGACGCACAGGCCCATGATGGTGGTCATGAGGGCCTCTCCTATGCCCGTGGCAAGCATGCCCGCATCGGGAGCCCCTCCGTTCTTTCCGATGGCCTCGAAGACCGAGACCATGCCGAAGATGGTTCCCAGCAGACCGAGCATGGGTGACATGACGGAGATGAGCCGTATCCAGCAGAGGTCGCGGGTGACCTTTTCGAAATTCCGGTGGAAGAGATAGGCGACCTCGGCACGGATGTCTTCGGAATGCTCGGCATGCGTCTGCACGATGTCGCGGATGATGCAGATGAGGGGATTGTCGCCCTCATAGGCCATGCACTGCCCTGCGGGTTCCGAGCGCTCCATCTCGGGGAATGTTTTTCGGAATTCGCGCCAGATGACGGTGAGGAAAATACATGTCCTGAGTATCAGGAATATTCCGGCAAGAGCCGTGATCGCAAGCGCACAGCCTGCCGGACCGATTAATGCATATATGGCCATGAAGTCCGTATTCATATTGTCCTGTCTGCGGGAGGGGGCTCCGGCCGGCGGGGATCGCCGCCCGGAGCCGGGGTTATCAGTTTGATTCCAGGGATTCGATTGTGGTGAGAATGTATTTGCGCGCCGATTCGAGGTCGTCGGCATCGGGGTGCTTCTTAGCCTCTTCGATGCGGGCTCTGCGTTCGGGCGTCATGGGGTGGACGTCGGAGGTTGTTTTCGCCATGATTTCGATGATATGGGGATCGATGGCGCCCTGGCAGAGCCAGGAGCCGCATACGGAGTTGCCTCTTTCCGGAGATGCCGCCAGCTCTGCGGCGCGGGCCATGCACTCCTTCGCATGGTCGGAATCGGGCCAGGCTCCGAGCGTGCCGAAGAAGGCGATGCGGCAGTTGGTGAGTGTCTCGAGCCATGCCCTGCATTTTGCGTCGGGCATGCCCTTGTCGACCCAGTAGCCGGCAGCGACGAGGTCGTAGCCTTCGGCGGAGGGGGCTTCGGAGACGGGGAAGATGTCGCAGCCGGGCACCGCGGAGGCTATGGCTTCGGCTACTTTCTTCGTGTTGCCGGTGACGGATGAATAGACGACGAGAAGTCTCATGGGGTGCTCCTGTTTCCGGTTTCGGCTGCGTGCGGCAGCCGCCTTCATGGCAAGGAAGTCCTCCTTGACCGAAGGGATGAGCTCATGGTTCCTGCGGCCGAGGTAGACGGAGAACATGACGCTTCCGTCGCTGCCGAAGAACTGGATGGAATGGCTTTCCCTGCCCATGAAGGGCATGGAAAGATAGGCTATGTCGGTGATGGAATCGGCTTTGATATGGCCGCAGAGGCCGTCTTCGCCCATGATGTTGTAGTAGCCTCGGCCCATTTTTCCCGGGTTGATTTTTCCAGGGATTTCTATGATATGGCCGAGGTGCCGGATGATGAAAGTCGCTTTTTCCCATCGGCTGATTCCGGCCCAGACGTCTTCGAATTCCGCTCCGGGCGCGAATTCGCACATTCCGTCAGGCAGCAGAAGGGCCGCCTCCTTTTCGGTGATGCCGAATTCGGCGGCAAGGGAGTCGAGCATCCAGGGGCGGGGCTGTCTGAGCAGGCCCTCTACGGTTTTTTCTTCAGGCATTGCTTTCTCCTGTATCCGTCCGCATGGCGGAGGATCTTGTTTGAAGCGGCAGACGGATAGCCGCGGTGCAGGACATCTGCAGCAGTTCGAGGTCGTGTGTGATGACGAGGATGCTCACGCCCTCTGAGGCGAGAAGCTCGAGAGCATGGCCTATGCGCCTCATGTTGGCGCCGTCGAGTCCGCTGGTGGGTTCATCGAGAATGAGCACCGAGGGCTTCTTGGCAAAGGCGCAGGCTATGACAAGCCGCTGCTTCTCCCCGCCGGAGAGGGACTGGGGGTGCCTTTCCGCCAGGGGGACCAGCCCGAACATCTCAAGAAGGCGCAGGCTTTCCGACCGTACTTCGCTGCCGCCGGCTTTCCGTCCGGCAGCGCGGTTGGCCAGGGCGATGCAGACCTCTATCTCCTGCATGACGGATTTCATGTGAAGCTGGTGGTCGGAATTCTGCAGGACGATGCCGGCGTGACGGAGCATCCGTGACTGCGGTATCTCCGCCCCGTCGATATGGATGACGCCCGAACGTACCCGGCTGAGCCCGGTGAGTATCCGGGCAAGAGTCGTCTTGCCGGCGCCGTTGCCTCCTATGAGCGCCGTGACGCCCCGGCCGATCCATAGCGATGTGTTTTCGTAGAGAGGGGGATTCTTCCCATAGGAGAAGGTGAGGCCGCTGAGGCGGATGCCCTGTTCTCCATGCCGGGCTTCCTGCGAGGGGGCCGCCTTTTCAGGAAGGGCTGTCCGCAGGTCTTCGACATGCGGAGAACGAAGGCCGCAGGCATCCCGCAGGGCTGCGTCCATGAGAATGGAGAAGGGGCCGGATGCGGCGAAGGATCCTCCGTTCATTACGACGACGCGGTCGGCGGCGTTCTCAAGCCAGTAGAGCCTGTGGTCGACAACGAGGATCGCAAGGCCGAGCCTTTTCAGGCGTTCCAGCCGGCGGCCGAGTTCCGCAGTGGCTTCCGGGTCGCGATTGGCCGTGGGCTCGTCCAGCCCGAGCGCTTTCGGCCTCCGGGAGAACATGGCGGCGCGGCCGACCCCCTGCCTCTGTCCTTCGGACAGTGCGTGGATGGATTGTCCGAGGATGTGCGTGATGCCGAGCTCTTCAGCGGCCCTGCATATCCTTCGGCCGGTTTCCATCGCCGTGGTTCCATGCCATTCATGTGCGAATGCGAGCTCGTCTTCTACTCCGAGCGCGAAGAACTGCTGTTCCGGATCCTGGAAAAGCGTGCCGACGAGGTTCGAGATCTCCCCGAGCCCCATCCTGCAGGCATCCTTTCCGTCAATGAGGATCCTTCCTTCCAGCCTGCCGCCGAAATGGCAGGGGCACAGCCCGTCGGCGAGCCTGAGGAGGGTGCTTTTGCCGCAGCCGCTCGCACCTGTCACGAGAACGAGCTCTCCGGGGGCGGCATGGAGGGAAATGCCCTTTACGGCGGGCTCCTGCCGGCACGGATAGGTACAGGGGACGGTTTCGACGCGTCTCACGGCCGGATCTCCTAGCGATGTCCGCCGACGTCGATGCCGAAGGCGTAATGGACATAGAGAGCCGCTGCCGCCGCAAGAAGGGCAGCCGCGGTGAGAGCCGTATCGCGGCAGCCCCAGCACGGCCTCCGGAAGGGGATGACCCTGTTTCCGGATTCCAGCCCCTTGAGCTCGGCGGCTATGCCGAGCTCTTCGGAGGTGCGGAGTGATCGGAACAGCAGCGGGGTGAACATGAGGCGTATGGCAAGCAGGGGATGGAGGAGCACGGTGCGGAGGCCCAGGTCGTAGCCGCGGATTTTCAGGGTTTCCGCAATCTGTTTGATGTCGTTCATGAATGTTGGGATGAAGCGTATCATCACCGCTCCGGGGATATAGATGCAGAAGGGAAGCCTGAGCCCTTTCATGGCGGTGAGGAGGTCCTGTATGCGGCAGGTGAGCGCGAGAGGGAGCACGGTGTTGAGCATGACGAGCCCCCGGATGAAAGGAACGGCGGTTCCCTTGGGCGAGAAGGGCATGGCGGGCACAAGGCCTGAAATGCCCCAGGTGCATAGTGCGGCAATTCCCATCATGAATGCCGCAAGCAGACAGGCTCTGCCCACGGCACGGAATCGCCGGATGGAGAGCGCAGAGAGGAGGGATGCGGAGAAGAGGACGGACTGCCCTGCACGAGACG
>JAKSQA010000105.1 GCA_024404335.1 Mailhella sp. | reverse complement strand
GCTTCGCGGGGGGTGTACTGCCACACAATCTTGAGGGTGACGGGGTCGAACTCAAGAACACGGGTGTAGTCACGCTGGGCAGCCTTGACGCCCATGGGAGCGCCGGGGTTGGGGTTGTCGTAGCCGGCCCAGCCGCCGTTGTCGAACACGAGGATGTTGCCTGCGCCGGGAAGTCCGTCGGGGATCATGTGGGCATGGTGCTGGCCGATGATCCAGCCAAGCTCATGCTCAGGGCGTCCCTTGCCGTAGTCGGGGCCCACCTGCCAGACGATCTTGCCGGTTTCCTTGCTGATGATGAAGATGATGTTGGTCTCGCGGCCGTCCATGATGATGTTGTCGGGGTGGAAGCGCTCATCACCGGCATCATACCACTTGTTGGGTCCGAGGGTGGACATGGAGTTGATGTGCATCCAGTCGCCCAGGGCGGGGGCGCTTTCGATGAGCGCGCCGCCGCGGTAGTTGGGGCAGCGACACATGGCGTTGCGGGCCGCTTCGGAGAATCCCATCTCCTCGACATGGTCGGAGGCCTGCCATTCCCAGATGATCTCGCCGTCCCAGTTCACTTCATAGACGACGTCGTCAAGAAGGGTCTTGTCGGAGATGTATTCGCAGTGGGCGTCGCGATGGCAGAGCACGAGGGTGTTGCCCGACATGGACTGGGGCTCATGGCCGGGGGCGTAATAGCCGGTGGTGCTGCCTTCGCGCTGGAAGTCATGATGCTGGCGGGCCATCCACTGGGGCTTTTCGCCCGGATCCTCGATGAACTCGGCCTGGTTGAATTCCCAGACTATGTTGCCGTCCCAGTCCACCTGGATGAGGTCGACCTGGTCCTGCAGGCCGTACTTGGGATTGCGCACGCCGCGGCTTCCGAGCAGATAGCCGCCGGGGAAGATCTTGTTCGGGAATCCGTGTACGCCCTTCCAGAGCTTGATTTCCTGACCGTTCATGTCGATCAGCATCGCGCCCTGTTCCTTGACGGGCATGACCGTATAGCCGTTATAGGCTTTTTCCGGATTGTAGAGAGTGACACCGGTGGGGTACACTGTAGGATGGCCCATTTTACGCTCCTTTCATTTGGATGGGAAAAATGCGCGCGGGGGGAGCCCCCGCACGTTCTTCTTACAGGATTTCAGGCCCCATGAGGGCATAGGGAAGCCACGTGGCGATTTCGGGCACGATGGTGATGAGGATTACCGCGACGATCATCAGGCCCACAAAGGGTATGATGCCCTTGAATATGGTCTCGATCGGTATGCCCTTCGCCACGCCGGCAAGCGCGAACACGACGACGCCGACAGGAGGTGTGATCTGCCCCATCTCCATGACCATTACGGAAACGACGCCGAACCACACGGGGTCGAAGCCGAGGGCCGTGACCGTGGGGAAGATGGAGGGAAGGGTGAGCATGAGCATGGGTATGACGTTCATCATGCAGCCGAGGATCACATAGATCAGGATGATGATGGCGAACACCCAGTAGCGGTTGAACGGAAGGGCCACGATGAAGTCGGCGAGCAGGAAGGGCAGGCGGGTGGCGGCGAAGAAGTAGCCGAGCACGGAGACGCCGACCATGATGCCCATGATGCGGGCCGTCAGCTCGCCGGTCTCCCTCAGGGAGGCCATGAGGTTCTCCCTCGTCACCTTGCCGCGGAACAGGGCGTACACGAAGGCGCCGACCGCACCGATGCCGCCGCCTTCGGTGGGCGAGCAGACGCCGACGACGATGCTGCCGAGCACGAGCACGAAGAGGCCGAGGATGGGCAGCAGGCCGAGCGAGGAGCGAACCTTCTCGGCAAGGGTGTACTTGGGCCCGCGGGGCGCCACTTCAGGATGGCGGACGGCCATGTAGTAGATATACAGCATGAACATTCCGGCAAGCATGATGCCGGGCACCAGGCCTGCCATGAACAGGCGGCCGATGGAGACCTCGGTCACGATGCCGTAGATGATGAAGCCTGCGCTCGGAGGAATCAGGATGCCGAGCGTGCCGCCGGCGGCGAGGGCGCCCGTGGCGAGCGCGGGGGAATACTTGAGGCGCATCATCTCGGGCAGGGAGACGGCGCCCATGGTGACGGCGGTGGAAAGGGAGTCGCCGCAGACGGCCGCGAAGCCCGTGCAGCCGGCGACGCCCGCCATGCCCATGCCGCCGGGCATGTGGCCGATCCACTTGTTCGCGGAATTGAAGAGGTCGACGGAGATGCCGGAATACAGGATCATGCAGCCCATCATGACGAACAGGGGCAGCGCCACGAGGCTGTAGTTGGCGGCGGCGGTGTACGGCGTAGTGCCGACCGCGGCAAGGGCGGCGGGCACGTTGCGCGCGATGGCGATCATGCCCATGGCGCCTATGATGCTCATGGCCCAGGCGATGGGCATCTTCATGAAGAGGAAGAGGAAGAGCAGCGCGAAGGCGATGAGGCCGAGCACCAGGTTGGAGACCTCATAGGGGCAGTCGCGATACCAGAAGGGCACATAGGCAAGCACGGCGGCAAAGGCTATGCCGAGGACGACCGAGATGAAATGCCCTTCGGAAAGCCCCCGCACGACATCGCGCAGCAGCTGGAAGACCAGTACCACCGTGGTGAGCGCAAGGCCGGCCACGGGCATCCAGTAGTAGTATTCAAGAGGTACGTACAGCTCCATCGACTGTGTGCCGAACTTGCCCAGGAAGGCCTTGAAGCTCTCGAACGAAAGCAGGGCAAGGATGATCAGCACGCAGGAGGAGACGGCGACGTCGCACCATCTCCTGGCGGCTTCGCCGAGCCGCAGATAGATGAAGTCGATGGACATGTGGCGGTCACGGGCCTGGAGGAGGGCCATGAACGAGAACGTGGTGAGCGCGAGGAGTACCTCCTGCATCTCAAGGGCGCCGGGCACGCTGTGCCCGAAGACCCTGCATACGACGTCAGTGAATATCAGGATGGGCAGGATCGCCATCGACACATCGCTGAGACGGCTGAACTTCATCATGCCGCCGTCAAGGAACGCTTCGATCCCCGCAAGGCATGAGGTGGAAGAATCTTTCGCCATGACAACCTCGGTATCCGCCGGCCCCTGCCGGAACGGAACGCTTCGGGCTCAAGCCCCGTGACACCGTGCGGAACGCACGGCCGAACGCCTCCCGTCCAGTCCTGCACAAAGGAGGCAGCCATACTTATTCAATAGATATTCTCTAAGTCAAATTTAATCGCGGTGTCAATAGTGAAAAAAAGGCTTTTCCCCGCTCCGGTCGGAAACGGCCCGGCACGGTCGACATGCCCCTTGCAGGCTGATGCCGCTTGCCGTACCGTTGAATCTCCCGGACTCCATGACAAAGGCTGAAGCCATGAACCCATGCCTGAGAATACTGTGCGCCATCATCCTGCCGCTCGCGGCCGCCTGCGCGCGCCCTGCCGCGCAGATCGGGGAGAAACTCGAAACAGGGCGCCCTTCCCCGGCCTACATACGCTGGCTTGAGGAGCAGTCATGCCTGCACCGGGCCCCGGACCTGCTGCGCATCGTCAGCGGGTCGCATCTGGCCTGGAGTGAGAAAGCCGCATCCTTCGACATCCTTGCCGAGGCGCCCACCTGGATTGCCGCCTCCCCCGGATCATCCGCATGGACCGGGAGCGGAGGATTCTTCTCGGCCGCCGTTTCCCGGAATATTGCGCGAACCCTCTGCGACCTCGGCTTTCAGGGTATGCTTGTTTCCGGAGCCTTCGAGTCAGGCCGGGACTGGAAAGGCCTGCCCGCCCGCCATACGGCGGATTCCATGCCGGCCGGCATGGAGTTCTCCAGAACCGCAGGCACCGAGGAGGAATACGCCGCCCTGCAGCGCACGCTTGCCGAGGCGCGCATGTCCGCCGGAGGGGAGCTGCTCCCCTCCGCCATCGCCGCAGGGCCCGACTTCACGCTGGCGGTTCACGGCGTACGCACCTATCCCTCCCTTTTCGCCATGGAGGAGCTGCCGCGCGCACTGTGGCATCTGCTTCCCGAGCCGCCTGACGGCGCGTCAGGCGCCGTCATCGGGAATCCCGCAGGGCAGCCCGGGCTTGCTCCCCTGCTTCCCGTGCTCAGGGCGGACCTGCGGAGCAGCTCCGCTCCCGCCGGGTGGGCCGCCACCGGAAAGGTCACGGGCATCGACGGCGCGGAACGGCGCTGGGCCTATCGCTTCTCCGGCGATCCTGAAACCCCCGTCCTCCACTGGGATGATCCGGCAGGCACGGCAGGAAGCCTTGCCGAGGCCTCCCTTATCCGGCAGGCAGGCCTGCGGCGACAGGCCCTCTGCGCGTTTTCCGCATCGGCATGGTTCGGCCTCGTCCCCCGCTCCCCGGATGATGGCAGGGAATCGCTCGAACCCGCGCTTTCCGCTGTCCGCCGGCTTTCGCGAGCCGCCCGCCGCTACGGGAGCTGCCTGCTTCTTGAGGATGCCCTCCCTCCGGAGGACATCCCCATCCTGCTCTCCGCCGGGGGAGGCTTCGTCCGTGACACGATCACGCCGGCCCCGCTCGGAAACGCCCTCCTCACAGCGGATGCCCGCCCTCTTGCGGCAGCAGTCACCCAAGCGCTGAAGCAGGGCATCGACTTCCGCCGGCTCTGGCGGGGCGGCATCCCCTCCCCCGCCGGGTCCGCACGGACGGCGGCCGAAACGGCGGCAGCCCTGTCATCTTCGCCGGAACAGCTACGGAAAAAGCACGGCATCCT
>JAKSQA010000104.1 GCA_024404335.1 Mailhella sp. | reverse complement strand
CTTTTCAGGCTTCTGCTCCGCCTGCCTGGATGCCGACCTGGCCGCGCGGCGCGCCGCATCGTACTGGGCGAACCCCTCTTCGTAGACGGCGATGCCCTCCTCCGAAACCGCCCATATCTCATCCACGGCCTCGGTAAGGAGATGGCGGTCATGGGCCACGACCAGAAGGGTTCCGTCGAATTCGGAAAGCGCCTCAACCAGCGCCTCCCTGCTCTCCAGGTCGAGATGGTTCGTCGGCTCGTCGAGGACAAGGAAGTTGCAGCGGCGCAGGAACAGGAGAGCGAGGGCCAGCCTGCTCCGCTCGCCGCCCGAAAGCGAGGCTATCTCCCTGTCGAAGAATCCCGTGCCGAGCATGAACAGCCCGAGCACGCTCATGAGCTCCTCTTCCGTGGTATGACGGTCGGAAAGACGGCGCATCTCGCCGAGCACCGTGCCGCCCAGGCTGAGCGTCTCCGTCTGCTGCTGGCTGTAGTAGCCCATGCGCGTGGTCGCCCCCATGGAGAAGCTGCCGCCCGTGCGCGCAAGGCGCCCCGCAAGTATCTTCAGCAGCGTGGACTTGCCGCAGCCGTTATGGCCGACCAGGCCGATGCGCTGGCCGCGGAACAGGGAGAACGTGAGCGCCGGCCAGAGCTCTGTCCCGTCCGGGAAGTGGAACGAGAGGTCGGCCGCGGTGAGGACGACCTTCTCGGAAGGTGCCGCCTCGGGCCACTTGAAGGAAAGCTCGCGGTATTTGGGCTCCGGGCGGTACTGCTCCAGCTCCTTCTCGAGCTTCTTCGCCTGCTTCTGCCGGGATCCGGCCTGACGGGCCTTCGTGGCCTTGGCCTTGAAGCGGCGCACGAAGTCCATCTTGCGGTCGATCTCCTCGGCGATCTGCTTCGCCTCCCTCTCCCGCTGCTCCTCCAGCTCGGACTGGAGCTCCATGAACTTCGTGAAGCTGCATTTGCGGAAAAGAGGCTTCGATGCGCCCAGGTAGAGCACATGGGTGCCCACCCTGTCCATGAAGACCCGGTCGTGCGCGACGAAGACGAGCACGCCCTTGAACGCCATGAGGAACTCCTCGAGCCACTCCACGGCCTCAAGGTCGAGGTGGTTCGTCGGCTCGTCAAGGAAGAGCACGTCGGCCCCCGCCGTAAGCACGCGGGCGAGCTTGGCCCGCTCGCGCCAGCCGCCGGAAAGCTGCCGGATGGGCAGCTCCCATTTGGAGGCGGAGAAGCCGAGGCCGGAAAGCACGGTCCGCGCCCGCTGCTCGGGATTGTAGCCGTACTTCATCTCCAGGTCGTGCTGGCGCTCCATGAGCCCGGCGAGAGCTCCCGCGTCGCCCGCAGCCTGGGCCCGTTCCCACTCACCCCAGAAATCCCCCCAGTCGGGAAGCGCCGACTGGACCCATTCGAGCAGCTGCCTGTCAAGCGTCGACTCATCAAGGATCTGCTCGACATAGCCCACGCGGCATCCCGCCGGAATGATGACGCGGCCGCCGTCGGGAAGGTCGGCGCCAGCAAGCATGCGCAGAAGGGTCGACTTGCCCGTTCCGTTGGGGCCGCATACGCAGAGGCGCATGCCGTCGACGATGTCCAGGCTGAAGTCGCTGAATATGTCGCGGCCGCCGAATGATTTGCTCAGGTTCTGGATTGTGATGTTCATGACGCCGTCGGTTCCATGCCGCGCCGGACAAGCCGGCGCATGAGATTTGAAAAAACATTCCGGAACGCCGAGGCGCTCCGGAATGGATTCTGTCAGATATCGTATTCCACGTTCAGCGGATCCTCGCCCCTCGCCTCGGCAAGCCTGGCCTGGCGGGCGGCCTCCTGCTTGCGCTCGCGGGTCCCGAGCGGGATGCGGGCATCCCAGTCGGCGCTGCGCTCCTGCAGGCGGGTGAAGACGAGGAATGCCGTATGCGCGCTCATCCTGTCGGCCGGGCGCAGTCGCCCGGGAACGACCTTCCACGGACGGACGAGGATCTCGCACACCTCGGTCTCCTCGAAGGCGCCGAGCTCAAGGGCCTTGATGAGCTCGGAGACCTGCTCGACGGTAGGCAGCAGGAAGGCTATGGGCGCGCCGGGCACAAGGGCCTCACGCGCCGCGTCGAGATATTCCCACGGCGTGCGCACGTCGAGGAAGAGGGCGTCGCCCCGCTTCCCGTTGAGGATATCCGGATCATCGACGCCGAAGCCGTCGGCGATGTCGCGCAGATGGAGCGACACGTTGGACCCGACGCCGGCCCAGTCGAGGTTGCGCTTCGCGAGCTTGTGGAACTCCTCGCGCGCCTCGAAGGTGTGCACATGGCCGGTCGGCCCGGAGAACCATGAAAGCGCCACGGTGAATCCGCCGGAGCCGGAGCCCGCCTCGAGGATGGTGCGGCCGTTGCCTACGCCGAGCTTGAAGCAGATGAGCCCCATGTCCTTGGGGTACATGATCTGCGTCTGGCGCTTTATGCCCATGACGAGGTCGTAGAGCTGGGGCTTCTCAAGCCTGAAGGGCACGCCCAGGGCCGTCCTCACCTCGGTGCCGAAATCGGCATCCGCCAGATCGGCGGCGCGCATCACCCCGTCCTGCGTGTGAAGGTCCTGCCTGGGGTCACGACGGCACAGGTGGCGCGTTCCGCGCGGAGATACGAGAATGACGAGGTCGCCGAAGCTGGGGCCGTACTGTGCCATACTGATTCCTGGTGGTTCTTCGTTGCGCATCCCCGCGGATGTCCCGTGAGGGTGCGGATGCCGGCGGCCTCATGCCTGCCGGCACTGGGCGCCGCGCCCCGTCCCATGGAGGCCGGCAGCGCGGACGTTCCCTTCCCTATGCCTCGGCGGAAGGCTCCGAGGGAGCATCAGCTCCGGCGGCCTCCCCGCCTCCGGAACGGCGGCGGGAGCGGTGCCTGCGGCGGCGCCCGCCTTCGCGGGGAGCGTCCGGTGCTGCGGAAGCGCCTTCGGCATCCGCTTCGGGGGCTGCCTGGGCCTGGACGCCGGCGTCGGCATCAGCCCCGTCGGAGCCTCCGCGTCCGCGGCGCCTGCGGCGGCGGCCTCCCTCCTGCCCTTCATCATGTGATCCGTCGGAATGCTCCGCAGTGTCGGCAGGCTGATCCTCGGCACGCGGTGCCTCACCCCCGTCCGCACGCCTGCCCTTCTTCTTCCGTCCGCCCTTTCCGGATTCCTCGCGGGAAGGCGACTTCGGCTGAGGAAGCGTGCGCTCCAGCCCGAGGCTCGTCTGGCAGTCCGCATCAAGGAGCAGCGCGAGAAGCATCTGCTGGTCCTCGTCGTCACTGCCCGCGAGCTCGCGCACGAGAGGCAGGTAGCGGCGCGCCCGCTCCAGCTGGAGGCCGGTGCATGCGCGGCGGAGGACATCAAGGCGGGCGACCTCGCGGCGTCCTGCCGCGCAGGCCACATCCTCATCCGTAGGATTGGGGATGAGCTGCAGGTCTATCTTGTAGAATGCGGCGATCCTCCGGAGCTCCATCTTCTCCATGATGTCGACGAGGGAGATCACGGTGCCCGCGGCGCCGGCACGGCCGGTGCGGCCGGAACGGTGGATATAGGACTCGCGGTCTTCCGGGGGCTCGTAGAGGAACACATGCGACAGGTAGGGGATGTCGATGCCGCGCGCGGCCACGTCGGTCGCGACAAGCAGGCGGACCTTCCCGGCCCTCAGCTTGTCGAGCACCGCCTCGCGCCTGTTCTGCGTGAGGTCGGCCGAAAGCTCGTCGGCATCGTAGCCGAAGCCCTGGAGCACGCCCGTGACGTAGTGCACGTTCGCCTTGGTGTTGCAGAATATGATGGCGGACTGGGGGCTTTCCGTCTCGATAAGGCGCACGAGCGTCCTGTCCTTGTCCATGCGGCCGCATTCCACATACAGATGCTGTATGGCCGCCACATGGACCTGCCCCTGCGAAAGGCTGAGCATCTGCGGATCGCGCAGGAACTCGCCAGCAAGATTGAGGACATGCTGGGGATAGGTGGCGGAGAACAGGGTGGAGAGCATCAGGTCCTTCGGAAGGTAGCGCTGGATCTCCTTCATGTCGGGATAGAAGCCGATGGACAGCATCCTGTCGGCTTCATCGAACACCAGCACACGCAGCGCATGCAGGGCGAGCGAGCGGCGCATGAGATGGTCGAGCACACGGCCCGGAGTTCCCACGATGAGCTGCACGCCGGCCCTCAGGGCCTCAAGCTGCCTGCCGTAGCCCGTGCCGCCGTACAGTGCGGCGACTCCGAGGCCCGTCCCTTCGAAAAGCACCTTCGCCTCCCTCTCCACCTGCACCGCAAGCTCGCGCGTGGGGGCGAGGATAAGGGCCTGCGCCTTCCTCTCCTCCGGATCGAGCAGGGAAAGCAAAGGCAGGAGGTAGGCCCCCGTCTTGCCGCTTCCGGTGCGGGACTGCACCATGATGTCCCGCCGGGCCATAAGGTACGGCAGCGCGTGCGCCTGAACAGGCATGAGCCTGTTCCACCCGGCCCGGGCGCAGGCTTCGCGCATCACGTCGGGAAGGGATTCAAGGCCGCACGGAGGCAGCGACATCTCAGGCTGGGTCACCTGCAGCGTCTCTTCCATGTTGTCCATTTCCGCCATAAGGCTTCCTCGTATATGTTGCCCGGGCCGGCTCAGGCGCCGTATTCCTGCGATGCCATGCCGGCTCCGGAAAATTCATCTTCCGTTGCAAAAATGACAGCATACCCCATACTCGGCGAATTGCCAAGAGCACGGCCGGGCCGCCGCTCCGAAGGGATTTCCGGCCGCTCACCTGCTGACGGGA
>JAKSQA010000103.1 GCA_024404335.1 Mailhella sp. | reverse complement strand
GCTTTTCCGGAAGACCGAGGTATGTGCGTCGGGAAGCAGGTCGCCCAGGGGGCCGGACTGGTCCGGGACGAGGGTTTCGGCCACTTTCGGGACTTCCCTGGGGATGGCCTGTCTGATATCGGCTCGGCTTTCCAGAAGTCTTGGGAACCAGGGGAGGTCCGCAGCATTGGGCAGCTCCGGCGGAGGAGGGGGGAGGAGGAGTCTTGTGTGGATGGGCAGGCAATGCCTGTCGGAACAGGCAAGAAGCGAGATGTCAAGCGTCGTGGGCTGGACTGGAGGCTCTCTGAAGACAAGGAAGACCGGGACGGAGGCCTCGTGGCGGTAGCTGGCGCCCCCCGTGGAAATGGGGGACTCGCTGCCGGCAAGATAATGTGCCTGCGCCGCCTCGGGAGCGGGAGTGCCCGATTCGCTCATGACGGTCACTGTGAGCGGAATGCCTTCGTCGCCGGGATTATGGGCGTAGCTGTAGTATCCGGGGCTCGGCATCATCCAGACGACGGCTATGGATGCGTTCCTGTCGACTGCGGGTTCGAGCTTCTTTCCATCGACAGCGGAGAGCTTGGCCCATTCCGTATGGAACGTGTATGGCGAGGTCTGGTCTCCGGAAGGCGCAGCGGAAGCTCCCCCCGCAAGAAGCAGGAGGACCAGTGTCAGGAGGAGCAGCGAGAATATCTTGCGCAGGGGGAGTCACATAAACTTTTTTATGGGAAAATGCAAAAAAATTCTTGACGGGCATGGCTGCTGCGGCTATATCCCTTTCTGCACGAAATGCACTGGGTCACTAGCTCAATTGGTAGAGCAGTTGACTCTTAATCAATTGGTTCGGAGTTCGAGTCTCCGGTGACCCACCAGTAGCATACAGAGCCCCCGAGCAATCGGGGGCTTTTTGTTTTTGTCTTCCAGCAACGATGAAGGCCGCCAATGACTAGCAGTGAGAATGCGTTTATCAATTCGGTCAGGGAGCTCCTGCCGTGGTCCCAGACCCATACGGGCGATATGCCGGCAAAAGTGTATGCCATTGATGCCAGTCCGTACGAGCCGCAGGGGTTTGCCGTGGTGGACATCGTGTCCCTTGAGGATATGGGAACTCTTTTTTCTCTGGCTTCACTCCATGGTGTGTCGGTCACGGTCAGGGGGGCGGGTACGGCGCTCAGCGGGCAGGCCACCCCTTCGGGAGTCGCCGTCAGACTGGTAGGGGATTCCTGGAAGGGGATCGAAGTGCTTGAAGGGGGAGTGCTTGTAAAGGCGAGGTGCTGTGTTAAGGGAGCGGAGATCAATGCCGCCCTCGCACCGTACGGGCGTTTTGTGAACTCCGATCCCTCGTCGATCGCCTCTGCCACTATCGGCGGCATGGCGGCCAACAATGCCGCCGGACTAAGCTGCACGGTGGAGAACAATATCTATCACAGGCTCCGCAGCATGGAATTCATGCTGGCCGACGGAACCTTCGTCGATACTGCGGACCCTGCCTCGGTGAAGCGTTTCCGGTCCTCCCATGCCGGACTTCTTTCTGAAATTTCCTCTCTCCGCTCCGAGCTCCTCTCTTCCGAGGAGGACGCCGAAAAGGTCAGGCGCAAATTCCTCATCCGCAACACATGCGGCTATTCTCTTAATGCCTTTACCGATTTCGACGATCCGGTGGAAATCCTCATGCATCTTCTCATCGGCTCGGAGGGAACGCTCGGTCTTATCTATTCCGTGACGCTTGAGACTTCCCCGGTGAAGCCTAGGCGTGCGACGACCATGGTGAGCTTCACCTCGCTGGACAGCGCGATGGAGGCCGTAGTGCGGATGCGCACGTCTCTTGAGATGTACGCATGCGAGTTCCTTGACGACGTGTCGTTGCGCTGTCTGGCCCTGCTTCCCGGTTTTCCCGAAGATCTGAAGCCCCGGGGGGAAGTCTCAGACGACTGCGCACTGCTGCTCGAGGTCCGTGCGGAGGATGATGACGGGCTTGCCGGGAAGACAGCCCTTGTCGATGGCATACTCAGGGAATACGATTTGAAGGTCGGGCCTGCATTCGTTACCGATCCGGCGGAATGCGAGAGGCTGTGGGATATCCGCAGGGCCCTTTTCCCGGCGCTTGCGGGCACGAGGCTGCCTACGGAATATGCCTATGTGGAAGACTACTGCGTACCGATAGCCAGCCTTCCCAAGGTCTGTCACCGCCTTGTCGATGTCATGAGAAGCGTCGGCTCCACCCGCTCGGGAATCAACGGGCATGCACTGCATGGAAACCTCCACTGCACCATTCCGATAGAGATCAGCCGGCCGGGCGAAATAGAGAAGCTTCAGGTCGTGATTGACAAGGCGGCGGACATCATCCTGGAGCATGACGGATCGCTCAAGGCCGAGCACGGTACGGGCAGGGCCGTAGCGCCCTATGTGAGAAGGGAATGGGGGGATTTCCTCTACGGCATCATGCGCCGTACTAAAGAACTGCTTGATCCCGCTTCAATCCTGAACAGGGGAGTGCTCCTCAATGAGGATCCGATGGGGCACCTTTCCAATATCAAATACATAGCGGAGGTCGGGGCAGGTCTTGATCTCTGTGTAGACTGCGGCTTCTGCGAGGCCGTATGCCCGTCGGCGAAATCCGGCTACAGCCCGCGCCAGCGCATCTACGCGATGAGGGCCATCAGGGGCTTCCTCGCCGCCGGCGATACGGAAAGGGCCGGCAGATGGGAGGCCGAGTTCCGGAAATCCGGTGTGGACCTTTGCGCGGTCGACGGCCTGTGCAGTACGAGGTGCCCGCTGGCCATCAACGTGGCAGAGGCCATGAAGGAGCTTCGTCGCCAGTATCTTGGCGGAATGCGGAAGTCCGCCGCGGAATTCGTCCGGACGCACATGGGCGCCGCAGTCCGGAGCGCATCGCTGCTGCTCGACGCGGGATCTGCGGTGCATGGAATGATCGGCCATGAGGCCGCAGTGAAATCGGGACACCTTGCGGGCAGGATCACAGGCATGACGCTTCCGGATTTCCGGGAGGTGCGCCTCTGCGGCGGAAGCCGGGTGCCTTCTGCGCATCATGCGGCGAGGGAGAGGATCGTCTACTTCCCGTCATGTGCCGTGCGAAGCATGGGCTATGCCGACGAAGAGGGGCGGAAGATCGAGCCCCTCATGGATGTGGCCCTGCGGCTCATCGAAAAGGCCGGATTTGACGCGGTCATCCCCAAAGACGCACGGAAGCTCTGCTGCGGCAAGGCATTTGAGTCAAAAGGGATGAAGGATCAGGCCGACGCCGCTGCGAAGGAGCTGGAAACCGCCCTCCTCGAGGCTTCCGAAGGGGGCCGCTGGCCTGTCATGTGCGACACGAGTCCGTGCCTGGACAGGATGCGCCGGACCATGGATGACCGGCTCCGCATGTATGAGCCGGTGGAATTCACCCTCCTTTTCCTGACGGAGAGGCTGGCCTTTTCACGCAGGCATCGCAGGGTGGCCGTGCATCCGACCTGTTCCACCCGCACGCTCGGACTGGCGGAGAAGATGCGTGAGGTGGCGCTGATGTGCTCGGAAGAGGTCATCATGCCCGAAGGCGTGTTCTGCTGCGGTTTTTCAGGAGACAGGGGCTTTACGCATCCGTCGCTTAATGCGGGGGCGCTTGCCGGACTGTCGGCGAAGCTGGAGGGGTGCGAGGCCGGGTACAGCACATCGCGCACATGCGAGGTCGGACTGACGCTCCACGGCGGAAAATTCTACAGCAGTCTTCTCTACCTTATTGATGAATGCACTGAGGCTCTGCCACGGCGGGGCGGGGCCTGATCTCCCTGCATACTTTACAAAGGCGGAGATTGTTCCTAAAAGAGAACTTCACGGTTTTTCACGGGCCGGCCTTTGCCGGCACAACAGCTAACCATGGACGCTGCGGCGTTTGTGAGGTCATGACATGGCTAAGAACAATAAAGTTATCCTTGCGTATTCCGGAGGTCTCGACACTTCCGTCATCCTGAAGTGGCTTATCGTTGAGCGCGGCTATGAAGTCGTGACCGTCACGGCCGACCTCGGTCAGGAAGACGACCTTGACGGTGTCGAACCCAAGGCACTCAAGACCGGCGCCACCAAGGCATATATTTCGCGAAGGACTACATCTACCACATGCTCCGTTCCGGCGCCACGGATGAAGGCCGCTATCGCATGGGCACTTCCATCGCCCGTCCGCTGATCTCCAAGCGTCTTGTGGAAATCGCCCGCCGCGAAGGCGCTTTCGCCATCGCGCACGGCGCCACCGGCAAGGGAAACGACCAGGTGCGCTTCGAGCTTGCCGTCAACGCCCTTGCTCCCGACCTCCAGATCATCGCCCCCTGGCGTGAATGGGATCTCATGAGCCGTACCGCCCTGACCGCTTTTGCCGAAAAGCACGGCATTCCGGTCAACGCATCCAATAAGCATTACAGCATGGACCGCAACATGCTTCACTGCTCCTTCGAAGGCAGCGAGCTTGAGGATCCCTGGGAAGAGCCCGGCCCCAACAGCTATGTCATGGCCGTGCCGGTCGAACAGGCTCCCAACGAACCCGAATACATCACCATCGGCTACGAGAAGGGCGATGCCGTCACGCTGAACGGCGAGCGCCTCTCTCCCCGCGAAATGGTGATGGCTCTTAACAGGATTGCCGGAAAGCACGGCATCGGCCGCCTCGATATGGTTGAGAACCGCTTCGTGGGCATGAAGAGCCGCGGTGTGTACGAAACCCCCGGCGGCACCGTGCTCCATATCGCCCATAAGGACCTCGAAGGCATCT
>JAKSQA010000102.1 GCA_024404335.1 Mailhella sp. | reverse complement strand
AACCACCTGCCTGCCATCGGCGGCCGCTTCAACGGCTCCTACGGCTTCTACAACGGCTCCAAGATGAACGAAAACGAGCTCGGCAACTGCCACACCGGCGCCGGCGCTTGGGGTATCCGTCTCGGCATGACCGGCATCTCCTTCCTCGAAGGCCTCACCCACGACGTCGCCGTCCTGTATGCTCAGGGCACCAACGACGCTCGTAACGCCGGTATTGCTCTCAAGCAGCCCAAGGTCCACAAGTACATGACCACCAAGGACTCCATCGTCGAATTCGACTTTGGCACCAACTACCAGATCTACAAGAACCTCGCCGCCCGCCTCGAAGCCGCTTATGTCATCGAGAACTTCGACGACAACCTGAAGCAGCGCCGCGGCTATGTCTCCGGCAAGTTCGACAACGCCTGGAAGGTTGCTCTGCAGCTCCAGTACAAGTTCTAATCTGACTCCGGCCTAAGCCGGAAGTTTGGAAGCTTTCATGAGGGGGGAATCCGTTCCCCCCTCTTTTTTGTCTTCCGAGCCCTCATCATCAGGATGCTGACATGAGGCCCGCATGCTGCGGACAGATGGAATCCATGCACTGAGGAAGTTCACGATACCGGATTGCCGGTTCAATAATACTGCATCTTTTTTTCCCGTCCGGCTCCCGCTGGACATCGACGGCGAAAACTGCAGATTCTCCGGAAGATTAAGACGAAGAGAGCCGCCCCCGGGGGCGGCTCTCTTCGTCTCTATTGCCAGTATTGTGCTATCCGCGGGCGAGCTCCCGCTCCACGTCGCGGGCTTCGGCGCGGCGCTTCAGCTCCTCGCGCTGGTCGTGGAGCTTGCGGCCTCTTGCGAGGGCGATCTCCATCTTGATCTTACCCTGTTTGAAGTAGATCTTGACCGGCACGACGGTCAGGCCCTTCTGTTCGATGCGGGAGGCGAGAAGGGCTATCTCGCGGGAATGGAGGAGGAGCTTCTTGGGCCTGTCGGGGTCCTGGGTGACGTAGCCGCCGCGCTCGTAGGGGGCTATGCGCATGCCGGCGACAAAGGCCTCGCCTTCGCGGCATTCGATGAAGCTGTCACCGAAGCTGACCTGGCCGGAGCGGATGCTCTTCACCTCCGGCCCGGTGAGCACGAGGCCTGCCTCGAAGAATTCCAGGAACTCGTAGTACTGCCGCGCCTTTCTGTTTTCTATGCGGGGGGTGTCTGCCATGGGGTGCTCCGGCTGAAAAGACTGTGAATCGGTTACGGCATGCCTGTCAGGAATGCCGTGCATCCTTCATGCGGGGAAGGATGGCATATATCTCGCCCGTGGTCCATCCCCTGGCCCGGGCCTGTACCCTGCGTGCGACGGCGCGGGGGGCTCCCCCAAGGGGCTGCTCCTCGGCTATGAGCGCAAGGACCTCGTCACGGCTGCTCCGTGCCGCCTCCTCAGGCGGCCCGATGACGACGGTGACTTCGCCGAGCACGTCGTCGAGGGGCGGAAGATCCTCAAGGCGGAAGCGTCTGTATTCCTCATGCGTCTTCGTGAGCTCGCGCGCCAGGCATACCTCGCGGGGGCCGAGCAGGGCGTATGCGTTCTCCAGCGTCTCGCGCAGGCGGTCCTTCCGCTCGAAGAAGACGAGCGTCACCTGGAGCGCGGCGTAGGGGGCAAGGGTGGCTTCCCTGTCGGACTGCTTCCTGGGGAGGAATCCGAAGAAGACGAAGGGCTGGGGGGGGATGCCGCTGCCTGCAAGGGCGGTCACAGGGGCGCACGGCCCCGGGATGACGCTGACGGGAAGCCCTTCGCGTCTGCAGGCCCTTATGACGACGTAGCCGGGGTCGGCCATGACGGGCATGCCCGCGTCGGATATGAGGGCGATGTTCATCCCGCTGCGGAGGAGCTCGAGTATGCCCTCGGCCTTTTTCTCCTCACTGTGGTCGTTGTAGCCGACAAGCTTTCTGACCGCCACGCCCCAGCGTGCGCAGGCGAGGCCTTCTCGCTTCGTATCCTCGGCGAGCACGAGGTCGGCCTCCTCGAGGCACCGGCGTGCGCGCGGCGAGAGGTCACCAGGGTTGCCAAGAGGCGTTCCTACCACCCAGAGGGTTCCGGGGGTCCTGTTCTCCGTAGTCGACGGCATTTCGTATCAGCTCCGTTGTGTAGCGGTCCTGTTCGGCTGTGACGCATGCGAGATCGATGCGGCACGGCCTGTGCCAGCATCCGTGGGAGGAAAGCCAGGCCTTCGCGGCTCGGCGCAGACGGGCGCGCTTCGCGGGCGTGAGGCATTCCCATGGGGACTGCATGCCCCCGGCGCGGCGGGTCTTCACTTCCACGAAGACGAGAGTGTCGCCTTCTTCGGCGATGATGTCCAGTTCCAGATGCACGCTGCGCCAGTTCCTGTCGAGTATCCTCCACCCGAGCCGGGCGAGGTGCTCTGCCGCGGCCTCTTCCCCTGCGTTGCCTACGGCGCCCGCAGGGCTCTGCGAAGGGCGGCGCAGGTGGTTTGCCGGCTCTTTCGAGGTCAGCAGAGCCATCCCTGCTCCGGACGCTTCGCAGGCTTGCCGACGCCCTTGAAATCAAGCCTGTGGAGCGGGCAGGGCCCGAATTCGGCAAGGGCCTCCCTGTGCTCCTTCGTGCCGTAGCCCTTGTGCTTCGCAAAGCCGTACTGCGGCCAGCGGGCGTCCAGCCTCGTCATCAGGTCGTCGCGGAAGGTCTTGGCGAGTATGGAGGCCGCCGAGATGCTGGGGATGAGGGCATCGCCGTCGATGACGGACTGCTGGTCGGGCAGGGGGATTCCGTACATGCGGAAAGACAGGGGGGGGATGATCTGCGTGCCGTCGATGAGAAGGCGTGCGGGCACGGGGCGCCCCTTGGCCCCCATGCGCACGCGCATGGCGGCGACGGCCCTCGTCATGGCCATCAGCGATGCCTGCAGGATGTTGATGCGGGCGATCTCATCCATCCATGCGAGCCCTATGCCCCAGCCGAGGGCGAATCCGCGTATGTCGACGGCCAGACGCTCCCTTTCCGCCGGCTTGAGCGCCTTGGAGTCGTCGAGCCCCATGATGTCGAATCCGTCGGCGAATATGACGGCTCCGGCGACGACGGGGCCGGCGAAGCATCCCCGGCCCGCTTCATCGGTACCGGCGGTGAGGAGCACGCCGTCGTCGGCCTGGGTGAGGAGCGTCGCCTGTTCGAAGGTCTTTTTCTTTCGGGTAGTGGCCATGGATCTCTTAATGGGGCTTCGGGCCCGCTGCGGGCCCCTGGAAAGAGAAGACCCCCTGCCGGAACTCTCCGGGAAGGGGATCTTGTCGGCTTCCTTGATGCAGGCCCTTCCGGGCCGGAATCTTAGTAGCGGCTGCGGGGCTTGATGCGGGCGGCCTTGCCGCGGAGCTCACGCAGGTAGTACAGGCGGGAACGGCGGACGCGGCCTTCGCTCACCACTTCGATATGGTCGATGAAGGGGGAGTGGAAGGGGAGGATGCGCTCGACGCCGATGCCGTCGGAAATCTTGCGGACGGTGAAGGTGGCGCCGGTGGTTCCGCGCTGGATGCGGATGACGTTGCCCTGGAACATCTGGATACGTTCCTTTTCACCTTCGACGATACGCAGGTAGACCTTGACGGTGTCGCCCGACTTGAAGGCCGGGATGTCCATGCGCATGTGTTCGCTTTCGATCTTCTTGATGATATCCATTGGGAACTCTCCTTAAGGAAATGGGTGTTTATCCCCTGTCGCCGAGCAGCCTGTCCAGAAGGATGGCGGCCGCGGCCCGCACGGGGAGATGATTGTATCCGTCCATCCACCGGAGGGGCGGAAGGATGGCGCTGCAGCGCTCCAACACCTCAGGAGCGATGCCATGCCCGGTTCCCAGCAGGAGGAGCACGGGCCTGTCCGCAAGATGGCGGCGGATCTCATCGAATGTCGCCGCCGGTCTGCGTTCCCGGTGTTTTCTATCTAGGACAGGCTGGGCACTGGTGCCGACCACAACGGGCGGCAGGCCGCATTCGGTTGTCAGCGTCTCGATTGCGCTTTCCAGTGATTCCTCAGGTCTGACCAGTCGAAGGGCTTCGGCCCTGTCGGGGTTGAACGACAGTCCCGGCCCTTCCGTCCAGTGGGAGAGCAGTGATGCCAAGAGTCTGAGCTGATCCTTCAGCGGCGTGACCACGAAGAATCCACTGATCCCATAGGTGCGGGAAATACGGGCTATATCGTGAATATCGAGATTTGTCAAAGATGTTGTGCCCGTTTTCCGCCCTTTAAGTCGTACGGGGTGGTGGAGAAGGGCCACATAGAGGTTCTTCGCAGGGCGGAAGCGGGGCTGCTCCCTCAGGAAGCTCCTGTCGGCGGCGGTGAGCACGGCGTGGTCGAGGAGCTCGGGGCGGTGCTTCAGCGTCGCAAGCAGCGAGCCGCGCCGCCGCCATGCGGCAATCTCCGCATGGTTTCCGCCCTGCAGGACCTCCGGCACGCGCATGCCCTCGAATTCCTCGGGGCGGGTGTACTGCGGATATTCCAGCAGGCCGTTGCTGAAGCTCTCGTCGTCGCCCGACTCGTCCTTGCCCATGAATCCGGGCTGGAGGCGCGCGGTGGCCTCGATGACGGCCAGGGCGGCGGCTTCCCCGCCGTTGAGCACCGCATCGCCCACGCAGACGGGTTCGGCCGGCGTAAGGTCGAAGAGCCTGGCGTCGAAGCCCTCGTATCTTCCGCAGACGAGAGTGATCTCCTCTTCGCGGGCAAGCTGGCGGGCAAGCTCCTGCGGGAAGGCTTCTACCTGCTGGCGGCAGCGGCCGATGTAGG
>JAKSQA010000101.1 GCA_024404335.1 Mailhella sp. | reverse complement strand
CTCCACGGCATGCCCGGTGGATACGGTCCGTATGCCGGCGGCCGCCGGGCGGGCGAAGAGGCCGGGAACGAAGTTGGCGCCTATGCCCTGGATGCCGTGGGAGCCTGCCCTTCCTTCGGAAAGGACGGGGGACTCGGCGGGCTCGACGGCGAAGCAGCGGATGGCGGGGAAGGCTTCCTTCAGGCGGCGGGTGCAGCCGATGAGGGTGGCTCCGGAGCCGACGCCTGCGAGGAAGGCGGCGGGTTCGATGCCGGCGCGGCGGCAGTCCTCTGCTATTTCAAGCCCGGTGGTCTCATAATGCACGCGGGGGCCTGCGGGGTTGGAAAACTGGTCGGGGCGGAAGGATCCGGGAGTGGATGCGAGGATCTCGTCGGCTTTCTCCTGTGCGCCTTTCATGCCTTTCTCGGCGGGCGTGAGTATGAGCTCGGCGCCCATGGCGCGGAGGAGGGCCATGCGTTCGCTGCTGGCGTATGCGGGCATCGTGAGTATGAGCCTGAGCCCCATCTTGCCGCACACCACGGCAAGGCCGATGCCGAGGTTGCCGCTGGTGGCTTCGACGACGGTGCCGCCGGGAACGAGCTTCCCGGAGGCAAGTGCCTCGTCTATATATCCCCTGGCTGCCCTGTCCTTGATGGATCCGCCGGGATTCCGGGCCTCGTATTTGACGAGGATGGAGGCCTGGAGGCCGGAGGATACGGAGTCAAGAAGAACCAGAGGGGTGTGGCCGATAGTATCGAGGATATTCATAGCGGACTCGCTTTCTTCAGAGTTGCGTTCCCGGTGAGGGGGGCATGTCGTCTTTCGTGAACATGCGCCAGAGCACGGAATGTTCGCCGTCCCGTTCCCTCCGTTCCGGAGTGACATGGAGGATGGGCGTCCCCTGCCATGCGTAGGTCATGCTCCCGTCGGGAGCGAGGGTGCAGAGCATGTCCTTCGCGATCTGTTCGGGCGTGAGGCGCCTGGGGTCGACGCCGGATTCCATCAGCTGCTCTCGCAGCAGTTCCTCGACACGGGCCGCCACCTGCCGCGTCGGCCTGGGTATTTCCTGATTCTGCATGCTGGATACCGGGTTTCGGGTTTCGGATAGGAGAAGACTAATCATTCGGAGGCGGATGGCAAGGGCGGAAGAGACTGATGGAGGGCGTTTAAAAACCTAGTGATTCGATAGGGATTATTGGGGCGAGAAAGGGAAGGCCGGGCCTTCCCTTTCTTCCGCACGGTCTGCCGGGCCGTCCGCATCAGATGCGGTCGAGTATCGCCTGGCCCATGTCGGTGGTGGATATGGGTGTCACGCCGGCTTCGGCGATGTCGCCGGTGCGGAGCCCGGATTCGAGCCCGGCGGTGACGGCGTCGTCGATGGCCCTGGCTTCGGCCTCGAGGCCGAGGGCGTAGCGGAGGAGCATGGAGACGGAGAGGATCGTCGCGATGGGGTTGGCGATGTTCCTGCCGGCGATGTCGGGAGCGGATCCGTGGATGGGCTCGAAGAGGCCGAAGGAGCCGTCGGCGAGGCTGGCGGAGGGGAGCATGCCCAGGGAGCCGGTGATCATGCTGGCCTCATCGGAAAGGATGTCGCCGAACATGTTGGAGGTGAGGATGACGTCGAACTGGCCCGGATTGTGCACGAGCTGCATCGCCGCGTTGTCGACATACATGTGGGAGACTGCGACTTCGGGATAGTCGGCGCTCATCTCGGTGACGATGCGGCGCCAGAGGCGGGAGGATTCGAGGACGTTCGCCTTGTCGACGCTCACAAGGGTCTTCTTGCGGGCCATGGCGGCCTCGAAGGCGACCTTGGCGATGCGGCGGATCTCCATCTCGCTGTAGCGTTCGACGTCGTAGGCTTCCTGGCCGTACTTGCCTTCACGCCAGCTGTGCTCGCCGAAGTAGATGCCGCCGGTGAGCTCGCGCACGATGAGGATGTCCATGCTGTCGCCGATGTTCTCGGGCTTGATGGGGCATGCGCGGCTCAGGGCCTTGTGCATGATGGCGGGGCGGAGGTTCGCGTAGAGGCCGAGGCCTTCGCGGATCTTGAGAAGGGCCTTCTCAGGGCGTTCGGGGCCGGGGAGGGCGTCGTACTTCGGGCCGCCGACGGCGCCGAGGAGCACGGCGTCGCATTCGCGGCAGACGGGAAGGACGTCGTCGGGGAAGCAGGTGCCGACGGCGTCGTAGGCGGCGCCGCCCATCAGGAGATGCCTGAAGTCGAAGACATGGCCGAACTTCGTGCCGACCTTTTCAAGTACCTTGAGCGCCTCGGCGACGATTTCCGGACCGATGCCGTCGCCGGGGATGACGGCGATCTTGTAGTTTGCCATGGTGTGTTCCTCCGTGGGGGTCGGAGCGGTCCGGGACCGCCCCAGGGAAAGGTTAGGGCTTCCGCCGTTCGATTTTTTCCTTGGAATAGTTGACGAGCCCTCCGCAGGAGATGAGGTTCTGCATGAAGGGAGGGAAGGGCTCGGCCTGGAAGCTGCGGCCGGTGGTCTCGTCGACGATGACGCCGGTGGTGAAGTCTACGGATACGACGTCGCCCGCGGAGATGTTCGCGGCGGCCTCCTCGCATTCGAGGATGGGCAGGCCGATGTTAAGGGCGTTGCGGAAGAATATCCGCGCGAAGGTCGGCGCGATGACGCAGGAGATGCCGAGGTACTTGATGGACAGGGGGGCATGCTCGCGGGACGAGCCGCACCCGAAGTTCTTGCCGGCGATCATGATGTCGCCGGGCTGGGCCTTGGCGGTGAATTCGGGGTCCTCCGATTCCATGCAGTGGGATGCGAGCTCCACGGGATCGGTGACGTTGAGGTACTTTCCGGGAAGGATGACGTCGGTGTTGACGTCATCGCCGAAGACGAAGGCCTTGCCGTGAGCGTTCCGCATCAGTCGTCTCCTTCGATGTCGATGGTTTCAGGGCTGACGATTCGGCCCGCTATGGCCGAGGCGGCCGCGACGGCGGGGCTGCAGAGGTAGACTTCCGAAGCGGTATGGCCCATGCGGCCCACGAAGTTCCGGTTCGTGGTGGAGAGGCACTTCTCGCCTTCGGCAAGGATGCCCATGTGGCCGCCGAGGCAGGCGCCGCAGGTGGGCGTGCTGACGGCGCATCCGGCGTCGAGGAAGATGCCTATGTAGCCCTTCTCCATGCATTCCTTATAGATGGAAGGCGTCGCGGGGATGACGATGACGCGGAGACGGTCGCTCACGCGGTGCCCCCTGAGGATGTGCGCCGCAGTCGCCATGTCCTCCATGCGGCCGTTGGTGCACGAGCCTATGAAGACCTGGTCGAGTTCGACGGTGCCCACCTCGTCGATGGTGCGGGTGTTGGAGGGGAGGTGGGGGAAGGCGACCGTGGGCCTGATGGATGAGAGGTCGATGTCGATGACCTGCTCGTATTCGGCGTCAGGGTCGGCCTCGTAGGCGGTCCACTGCTTGGAGCAGTGGGCATCGAGATAGGCGCGGCATGTGTCGTCGACAGGGAAGAGGGCGTTCTTCGCGCCGGCTTCGATGGCCATGTTCGTGATGGAGAACCTGTCGTCCATGGAGAGGGCCGCCACGCCGTCGCCCGTGAATTCCATCGAGCGGTAGAGGGCGCCGTCGACACCGATGCGGCCGATGATGTGGAGCATGACATCCTTGCCGCAGACCCACTTCCCGGGCTTTCCGGTGAGGCGGAAGAGGATGGCGGAGGGGACCTTGAACCAGTTCTCGCCCGTGGCCATGCCCATGGCGAGGTCGGTGCTTCCCACGCCGGTGGAGAAGGCGCCGACGGCTCCGTAGGTGCAGGTGTGGGAGTCGCCGCCTATGATCATCTCGCCCGGGGCGACGATGCCCTGCTCGGGGAGGAGGGCGTGCTCGATGCCCATGCGGCCGACGTCATAGAAGTGTGTGAGCCCGTTCTCGCGGGCGAATTCGCGGCAGACCTTGCACTGCATGGCGGCCTTGATGTCCTTGTTGGGGGCGAAGTGGTCGAGCACGACCACGACCTTGTCGCTGTCGAACACCTTCTCCGCGCCGGAGCGGCGGAATTCGGGTACGGCGAGGGCGATCGTGATGTCGTTGCCCATCACGATGTCGAGTCGGGCCTCAACGAGCTGCCCGGCAGCCACGCTGTCGAGGCCGGCGTGGGCGGCGATTATTTTCTGGGTTGCTGTCATTCCCATGGATGCGGACCTCTTGAGCCCCTTCCTGGCAGGGGCTGCGGCTTGGGTTTTCATCGGGTGCTACCATAAGATAGGGGGATACCCTTGTCCAGAAAAAAGGGGGTGGCATCATGCCGGGCCGTCCCTCCGTGCATGCGCCCGGAAACAGGAGCCTCCGCCGCCGCAGGGATGCCTCCGAAGAAGGCTGTCCGGAGAAAAATCGGCGTTTTTAAAAAAATTGAAAAAAACGCTTGACGGAAAGGGTGAATGCGGGTAGACACATTTTCACCGAATGAAGGCGCGTGGCTCAGGTGGCAGAGCACTTCCTTGACACGGAAGGGGTCAGCAGTTCAAGTCTGCTCGTGCCTACCATAAAAACATCGGAAAGGGAGGCAGCGCCTCCCTTTCTTTTTTTCTAAGCTCCGGAGTTTTTCCATGCAGATTTCCGTTGAAGGGAAGATGGTTGAGGCCGCTTCCGGCGTTTCGTGCGCCGAAGTGCTGAAGCAGGCTCTTTCCGGCAAGCGCTTCAAGGCCGCGCTCGCCTGCCGTGTTAAGGCAGCGGACACTGAGACTCTGCTCGATCTTTCCGCCGCGATGCCCGAGGATGCGCTTGAAGCCGCTCCCGTCACCGCCGACGAGGCCGACGGCCTCCAGATGATCCGTCATTCCGCTTCCCATGTC
>JAKSQA010000100.1 GCA_024404335.1 Mailhella sp. | reverse complement strand
GAGGGACTTCCTGGCCGGAAAAGGGCGGAGAACAGGCTACCTCCTGGGCGCCGTGTTCGGGGCCTTCACGCCGTTCTGCTCCTGCTCCAGCATCCCGCTCTTCCTCGGGTTCACCATGGCCCGCATCCCCCTCGGGATCACCATGGCATTCCTCATCACCTCGCCGCTCATCAACGAGCTCGCCGTCGTGCTGCTCTGGGGGCTTCTGGGATGGAAGCTCACCGCGGTCTACGTCGCCGTCGGCATGTGCGCCGGCATCACCGGGGGATTCCTGCTGGATGCCATCCATGCCGAGCGATGGCTCCAGCCCTTCATCCTCGACGTGATGAACGGCCCCGGCACCCCTTCCGCCTTGCTCCAGGCCGCCGGACGGACGCCGAACCTGGAGGAGCGGCATGCGTTCGCCCTCTCGGAAACCCGGAGCATATTCCGCAGGGTATGGCGCTGGGTCATGGCCGGCGTCGCCCTTGGCGCCCTGCTCCACGGCTTCGTGCCCCAGGAATGGTTCGCCGAGAACATGGGCGCAGGGCAGTGGTGGTCCGTCCCGGCCGCAGTCGCAGCGGGGATACCGCTCTACACCAACGTATCAGGCATAGTGCCCGTAATGGAAAGCCTTCTGCTCAAGGGGCTGCCTCTCGGAACCACCCTGGCCTTCTGCATGAGCACCGTGGCGGCAAGCCTGCCGGAAGCCATGATGCTGAAGCAGGTCATGCGCTGGCAGCTGCTGGCGGCATTCCTCGGAATGCTGCTCGCCATATTCACGCTCACGGGCTGGCTGTTCAACCTCGTAGGCACAACCATCTAACAAACCAGGAGAAGGACATGCTCATCAAAGTGTACGGCACAGGATGCTCCCGCTGCATGCAGACCGAGGAGACCGTCCGCGAAGCGGTAAGGATCTGCGGGCTGCCCGCCACTGTGGAAAAGGTCGCCGACCTCAAGGAAATGATGCTCCTCGGCGTTGTCAGCCTCCCCGTCGTCACCATCGACGGCAAGGTCGTGGTCTCCGGCAGGGTCCCAACCAGGGATGAGATGCTCAGCCTGCTCGGCGAGGCCACCGGCTGCACCTGCCCTGAGGGCTGCGGCTGCACCTGCGGCCGATAATCCCCATGAAAAGATCCCCTCCCCATCCGCCGACGCCGGATACGGCTGAAACGGATAGGGAGGGGATTCTTCAGTCTGATCAGCCCGATGCACTGACCGGCTTCAGCCGTTCAGGAAAAGCCGTGCCGCTCTGCTCATCGGACGTGGAAAACGATTTCCCCCGTCCGCAGCCTGTGAGCGCCCATGCTCGCATGAACGCCGGGAAGCGCACCGCTAGAAGAACTTCTGCACATAGCCCTCCACGAATATCACCGCAAGCACGGCGGGAAGGATCCATGTGAGATAGAAGCGCAGCCACTTCGGGAAGCGCAGGCCGGCGCCGCTGTCGGCCTCTTTGACGAAGCCGTCCCAGCCCCAGCCGAACCGATGGCAGCAGAAGAGGCAGTACACGAGCGAGCCGAGCGGCAGGAGGTTGTTGCTGATGATGAAGTCCTCAAGGTCCATGATGCACGTCCCCCTTCCGAGGGGCTCGATCCACGAAAGCACGTTGAACCCGAGTATGCAGGGCATCGTCAGGCATGTGAGCACCAGGCCGTTCACACATGCGGACTTCCTCCTGCTCCAGCCGAAGCCGTCCATGAAATAGGCCACGATGTTCTCAAGGACGGCTATGACCGTCGTCATGGCGGCCATGCCCATGAACACGAAGAACAGCGTGCCCCATATCCGCCCTCCGGCCATGGAATTGAAAATGTTCGGCAGGGTGATGAATATGAGTCCCGGGCCCGCATCGGGATTCACGCCGAATGCGAAGCATGCGGGGAATATGATGAGGCCCGAGATGAGCGCCATGACCGTATCCAGCACGACGATCCACAGGGACTCGCTCGTCAGCGTATTGCTCCGGTCCAGATAGCTGCCGAAGATGCACATGGAGCCGATGCCGATGCTGAGCGTGAAGAACGCCTGGTTCATCGCCTCGTTCACCAGCGTGATCAGGCCCGCATCCATGGCGCGCCCCAGGTCGGGCACGAGGTAGAAGGCGACACCCTCGGCCCCGCCCTCAAGCGTCAGGGAATGGAAGGCCAGGCCGATCATGATGGCGAACAGGCCGATCATCATGTACTTCACGACCCTCTCCACGCCCTTCTGCAGGCCTGCGGCGCATACGCCGAAGCCCAGCACGGAGACCAGGACGGCCCAGAAGGCCATATTCCCCGGCGAAGCGAGCAGACCGGAGAACACCGAGGGTATCTCGGAGGCCGGAACCGAGAGGGCCCCCGATGCCGAAGACCATATATAGGCGAGCATCCATCCGGCAACGGGGATGTAGAACATCATGAGCATGTAGCAGCCTATGAGGCTCAGCACTCCGAGCCTGTGCCAGGAGGTGCCGGCAGGCTCCAGCTTCCTGAAGGCATGCCCCATGTTCAGCCTTGATGCGCGCCCGACGGAGAACTCCATGATGAGCACCGGAAGCGCCATCCCCACCAGGAACAGGAGATACACGGCAAGGAATATGCCTCCCCCGAACTTTCCCGTCACATAGGGGAATCTCCACACGTTTCCAAGGCCGATGGCGCACCCGGCGGACAGTAGAAGGAAGCCGAGCCTTCCGGCAAGACGTTCGCGTTTTTCCATGCGTATCTCCTTTGCCTGCATAAGAGCGGCGACTAATACCCTTCAGGATAAAGACTGTTGCGCCTCATGTAAATCAAATGTTCGCTTCCGCATACTGGACAGTATACCTCCGACGGGCTTATATGCGTCATACGGCTCAAGCCGCACCTGACCATCTCCGGAAAAATCCATGAAACACGCATACTCCCTTATCCTGCCCATTCTGCTCGTCCTCGGCGGATGCCTGCCCTCCCCGTTCTCCACCGCACCGTCCTCCGGAAAGGATGACGCCGCGGCTTCCGGCACTTCCGAACAGACCCCCGTCGAACACTTCATAGCCATAAACGAGGCCGGCACCCTGGGCGCCGTCGACGACGAGGCCTTCGGCGGAAGAGTCGACATCACCGTGGAAGCGGTCTTCACCTCCGCAGGAGGCCGGACATGCAAGCGCGCCGTCGTCAGCAGGCCGCCCCATGAGGCGGAGATCGTCATCCTCTGCCGGGAAGACGGCGGCAAATGGGCCATGATGCCCCGTGTCTGGGGCCGCGGCCTCCAGTGATTACGAAAACCATTACCGTGAGGCGGCACATGCTCCACCCCGTTTCGCTTCTCCTGTCCATCTTCCTCCTCATAGCGGTCGCCGGCCCCTCCGGCGCCTCCGAAGCCGACGTGCTGCCCTTCGGCAGCAATCTCTTCCAGGGCAACTTCGCCTCGGCATCCGCCCCGTCCACCCTCCAGACCGGCGACCGGATACTCGTGCGGATATGGGGAGGCATCAGCGTCGACGGCATCTACACCATCTCCTCCGAGGGAATGCTCGACCTGCCCGGCGCGGGCGCCATCATGCTGGCCGGCATCCCCAAGAACGCGCCCGAGCAGATACAGCAGTCCATCATAAGCAAGCTGAACGTCAACGGCATCACCGATGCCCAGGTCCATGCGCGCCCCATCGACGCGCAGAGCATATCCGTCTTCGTCACAGGCTTCGTCAACAAGCCGGGGCGATACTCGGGAACAGGCTCCGACACCCTGCTCTCGTTCCTCGACAAGGCCGGAGGCATAGACTCCCGCCGCGGCAGCTACCGCGACATACGCGTCATGCGGGGCAGCACGCTCTTCGCCGAAGCCGACCTCTACCCCTTCGTCCTCCACGGCCAGCTGCCCTCCATACGCTTCAGGGACGGCGACACCATAGTCATAGGCGAAAAGGGCCCCTCCGTCACGGCGGCAGGCGAAGTGCGGAACGCCGCGCGCTTCGAGTTCAGAAGGAACGACCTCAGCGGCGAGGCCCTCATCCGGCTGGCCGACCCCTCCGTCAGGGCGACGCATGTGAGCGTCAGCGGATTCAGGAAGGGCGTCCCCTACAGCCAGTACCTCCCGCTCCGCGATTTCGGAAGGCTGAACCTTGAGAATGACGACCAGATCGTCTTCAAGGCAGACACCGCCGGAAACACGATCACGATCGAGGCCAGCGGGGCCATCCTCGGCGCCTCGCGATTCCCCGTCAGGAGAAGCGCCCGCCTTCATGAAGTGCTCAACTACATTTCCGTGGATCCCGACAGGGCCAACCTCCAGGGCATCTGCATCCGGAGGAGCAGTACGGCAAAGCAGCAGAAGAAGGCCATCGACGATGCCCTGGCCCGTCTGGAGCACAACGCCTACACCGCCACCTCCGCAAGCAACGAAGAGGCGCAGATCAGGGCCAAGGAAGCCGAGATGCTCTCGAGCTTCATCGACAGGGCGCGCAAGGCCCAGCCTGAAGGGATCGTCGTTGTCGGCAGGAACGGGAAGATCGCCGACATAGCCCTTGAAGACGGCGACGTCATCGTCATTCCGGAGAAGACCGACGTCGTCATGATCTCCGGCGAGGTCATCATGCCGCAGGCCGTCGTCTGGTCCGCCGAAAACACGATGTCCGACTACATCAGGAATGCGGGCGGCTTCAGCAACAGGGCAGACACATCCAACCTCCTTGTCGTCCACCCCGACGGTGAAGTCACCCCGAAGGCGAAGAGCGCCATGCCCGGAGACCACATACTCGTGCTTCCGCGCGTGGACTCGAAAAGCATGCAGGTCGTGAAGGACATATCCCAGGTCCTCTACCAGGTGGCCGTCGCGTGCAAGGTCATTCTGGACATCTAGGGAACCGC
>JAKSQA010000010.1 GCA_024404335.1 Mailhella sp. | reverse complement strand
CGAACCGCGCGGCGCTCGCGACGCTGGCCGGCTGCCTGAGGGGCGGCTCGCGCAGATGGAAGGAGTGTGCCATGTCGCTGATGCGCTTCGCATCGTGGAACGTCAACGGATTCCGAGCCGTCAGCCGGAAGGGTGATTGGAACTGGTTCGCAGCCACCGATGCCGATGTCGTGGGCATCCAGGAGACGAAGGCCTCGCCCGAGCAGATAGATGCCGGAGACCGCGAACCCGAGGGCTGGCATGCCTGGTGGGCCGCGTCGACCGTGAAGAAGGGATATTCCGGAGTGGCCGCCTTCAGCAGGCGACTGCCGCTGCGTGCCGGGCTGGAGCTTCCCGATCCCGACTATCAGGGCGAGGGGCGGCTCATCCATCTTGAGTTCCCCGAGCTCCACTTCTTCACCGTCTATTTTCCGAACGGCGGTGAGGAGGTCTCCAAGGGTGTCTTCAGGCGTGTTCCCTACAAGATGGGCTTTTTCGACGCATTCCTCGACTATGCCGAGGACCTGCGCAGGGAGAAGCCGATCGTGGTGTGCGGCGACTTCAACATCGCCCACCGCGAGATCGACCTCGCGCGCCCGGCGGACAACGTGTGGAACACGGGGTTCCTGCCTGTGGAAAGGGAATGGATGGACCGGTTCACGGAAGCCGGCTATATCGACACCTTCCGCCATGTGCACGGCGATGAGCCGGGCGCCTACAGCTGGTGGTCGTACAAGACCAGGGCCCGTGAGCGCAATGTGGGGTGGAGGCTGGACTACTTCTTCGTTTCGGAGGAGCTGGGGCCGTGCATCCGCGACGCATGGATAGAGAAGGACGTGTTCGGATCCGACCACTGCCCGGTCGGGCTGGCGCTGGAGCTCGCATGAGTCCCTTCTGCGGATCCGTCGGATTGGGAAAAAAGAAAAGCCCCGTCGGAACGGGGCTGAAATATGGGGCGAATGACAGGGTTTGAACCTGCGACACCCTGGGCCACAACCAGGTACTCTGCCAACTGAGCTACATTCGCCGTGCAGTTGTTGTTACTAGGCTAATTTCGATGACAGGTCAAGTCTTTTTTGACCCTGGAGGATAAATTGGACAGTTTTATCATAGAAGGCGGCCGGCCTCTCTGCGGGACCATTTCCGTAAGCGGATCCAAGAATGCGGCCCTGCCCATACTCATGGCCTCGATAGCCGTCGACGGCGATGTGGAGTACACGAATGTTCCTGATCTTCGGGACATACGCACGACGGCCTCACTGCTTGACCTACTCGGCCGCAGGACCCGCTTTGAAGACGGCAGGGTCGTGGTCGAGAACGGCGAGATGGGCATTGAGGCCCCATACGAGCTCGTGAGGACCATGCGCGCCTCGGTGCTCTGCCTCGGCCCGCTTCTTGCGCGGATGGGCGAGGCGAAGGTCTCCCTGCCCGGAGGGTGCGCCATCGGAGCCCGCCCTGTCGACCTCCATCTCCGCGCCATGGAGAAGATGGGCGCGGTTTTCGACCTGGAGCACGGATATATCCACGGACGCTGTCCAGATGGGCTGCACGGGGCGAACATACGCTTCGATTTCCCTACCGTCGGCGGAACGGAGAACGTCCTTATGGCGGCATGCCTCGCCGAGGGCGAGACGGTCATGGAGAATGTCGCCAGGGAGCCTGAGATCGTCGACCTGGCACGCTTCCTCAACAGCTGCGGCGCATGCATCGAAGGCGAGGGCACGACCAAGATCAGGGTTCAGGGCGTGAAGAAGCTCCACGGCACCACATATCCGATCATGGCCGACCGTATCGAGGCGGGCACATGGCTTGTGGCTGCGGGCGTCACGGGGGGCGACCTCTTCGTGAAGGGATGCCCGGCGGAGGATATGTCGGCCGTGCTGGACAAGCTGCGCGAGGCAGGCATGGAGCTCGATGTCCTCCCCGACGGCGTCAGGGCCAGGGTCGGATCAGCCGGGCTCCGCTGCGTCGATATCAGCACCCGTCCCCATCCCGGTTTCCCAACGGACATGCAGGCTCCCTTCATGGTGCTGCTCTGCTGTGCGGAGGGCTCGGGCCTCATCTCGGAGAACATCTTCGAGAACAGGTTCATGCACGTCCAGGAGCTGGTGCGCATGGGGGCCGACATCCATGTCTCCGGAGCTTCCGCCATGGTGCGCGGAGGAACGAAGCTGGCCGGTGCCCCTGTCATGGCTTCCGACCTCCGTGCGGGCGCTGCGATGATCCTTGCGGGCCTCGCCGCCGAGGGCGAGACCAGGGTGCAGCGCATCTACCATGTCGACCGCGGCTATGAGAGGATAGTGGAGAAGCTGTCCGGCGTCGGAGCCGTGATCCGGCGTGTGAAGGACGAGGACTAGCAGCATGCTTCAGGGCCCGCATCCAGGCGGGCCCTTTCCGTACCTATGGACAGGCCTTTCGTTCCGACTTTCCGCCAGGCATGCGTGCTTGCGATGCTGGCAGGCGCATGCGCCGTCTCCGACACGGCGCTCTCCGTGCTCGCATTCGCGGCCCTTGTGCTGCTTCTGGGAATCGGCACGCTGCGGCGTACGGCCGTCCTTCTCCTGTTCTTCGTATTCGGAGCGGCGATGGAGCATGCCGCACTGCCCCGGCCTGAGGAAGTGACCGGATCTTCGCCCGATCCCATGGCCGACGTCGTCGTCGGCGGGCGGATAGATTCGGTGTCGTACCTTCCCGGAGGTCGGGTCAGGCTGATCCTGAGCGGTGTTTCCGGGGGGCCGGCATCTTCCTGGACCGTTTCCTCCTCTTCTCCTCGGGCACTCCGTGCGGGGCTTGCCCGGCTCGCCGGAGGGAAGGACGGATTCAGGCTTGCCGGAGCGGCCGCGCTTTCGGCGGATGCGGCGGATGCCGAGTCATGCGGGACTGTCGAGGGAGGGACAGTCATCGTCCGTGCGAGGAGCTTCCCCGTAGGCGGATTCAGCAACCCGGGGCTTTCGGGATCGGAGGACTACTGGCGTGTGCGCGGGGTCTCGCACATCCTCCGCATCAGGAAGCGCGGCGGAAAGCCGATGCTGCTGGCGTATGATGGGAAGGGGGTCACGCGGGCCGCAGCCATGAGGGATTCGGCCCGCCGTGCGCTCAGGTCGGCTGCCGCAGCCGGAACAGGGGACGGCGTGCGGCCGTCACGGGGAGGCGGGCTTCTGCCTGCGCTCATATTCGGCGACAGGGGCGCCATGGATCCCCGGGTCTCCGATCTGTTCACGGAGGCGGGCCTTGTGCATTCCCTTGCGCTTTCGGGCCAGCATCTCGCCCTTGCGGCGGCGGCCGGGGTCCTCGCGGCGCGGGCAGCCGTGATGCTTTTCCCTGCGCTTCTGCTTGCGGTGCCCTTCCGCCTGATGGCCCTGGCCGCCGGCATGCCCCTCGCAATGCTGTATCTGTATGTCGGAGGGACGCCCTTTTCCCTGTTCAGAGCGGCAGCCATGCTGGCCGTCGCCTTCGTGTTCATCGCAGGCCGCAGGAGCTTCCAGCCGCTTGATGTGCTCTTTGCGGCAGCTGCGCTCCTTTTCCTCATGTGGCCTCCGGCGGTCTTCGATCTTTCGGCAAGGCTTTCCGTCCTTGCCGTCGCAGGGATACTGCTCTCCCTGCCCGTATGCTCATGGATGCACGCTAGGATAGCGCCGGAAAACATACAGGGGATCGGCGGCTTCGCACGCCGTGCGGCGGCATGGGCGGCGGACATGCTTGTCGTTTCCGCGGCGGCCCAGGCGGCGGTGTTCCCCGTCCTGGTCGATGGGTTCGGCACGGTGAGCCTGAGCTTCTGGCTGAACGTCATCTGGCTGCCCCTGCTGTCGCTGCTCGTGCTTCCGCTCGGCGCCCTTTCCGCATGTCTTGCGGCCGCGGGAGCCGTGGATGCCGCATCACTGGCTGCGGCGTGGGCGGCATGGCCTGCGGATCTCATGATAGGGCTTCTTTCCTCCGTGAGGTCCGCAGGCTGGCTCTGGAACGTGCAGTTCCTCAGGCCTCCGGGGCTTTCGCTTGCGGGCTGTGAGCTCTTCCTTGCCGGGATTGCTGCTCTGATGGGGCGCCTCATCCTCGGGAAGAGCGGAAGGAAAGGCGGTGCACGGCGTATCGGATTGGCCTGTGCGGCCGGGATGCTCTGCATGACGGCGGGAATGGCTCCTGCTTGGTGGAAGTCGTTTTCCGATGAGCGGAACGGGACCGTGCGGCTTGAAATGCTTGACGTGGGCATGGGGCAGGCCCTCGTGCTCAGCTATCCCGGCGGAAGGATGCTGATCGACGGAGGGGGCAGCGCATCCCCGGTCTTTGATCCGGGGAGGAGCATCGTTGCTCCCGTGCTTACGGACGGAAGGCTTCCCCGCCTTGATGCGGTGGTCGTCAGCCATACGGACCTTGACCATGCCCGGGGGCTCCGCTGGATACTGGAGCATTTTTCGGTAGGGGCGCTCTGCTGGTCTGAGGTCTCCGCCGGGCGGGCATCCGAAGGGGAGGGGGCGGTGCTCCGCGCCATAGCCAGGAGGCGCGGGATACCGGAAGTGATATGGCGGAAGGGGGAGTCGCACCGGCTGGCCGAAGAGCTTTCGCTGGAGGTGCTCTCACCTGATATGGACGACCCGAGGACGGCCGGGATGTCAGGCAACGATGCCTCGCTTGCGCTGCGCCTGGTGCGGAGCGGCAGAGGGCTTGCCCTGTTCTGCGGTGATATGGAGGCGTCCGCTCTCAAGAGGCTTGCGCAGTCCGGACAGGAGCTTGGCGCTGAAGTCCTGGTGCTGCCCCATCATGGCGCGGCATCAAGCCGGCAGCCGCTTCTGTACGATGCCGTGCATCCGGAGACGGCTCTTGCCTCGGCAGCGCGGTGGAACCACTACGGCTTCCCGAGCCGGAAGGTGAGGGATGAGCTGGAGCGCCGGGGGATACGGATCGTGGGGACGCCCGATGCCGGCGCGGTGACGGTGGAGTGGATGAAGGACGGGCCGATGAGGCTGTCCACGGCCCGGTAGGGGTCACAGTCCGAGCATCTCGAGCGCGTTTCCGAGCACGGATTCCATGCTGATTCCGCCCGTACAGGCGTTGCCGCGGGGGCATCGGGCGGAGCCGTGGAGGGAGCATGGACGGCAGGGAAGGGAGCATTCAAGCACACGGTCGCGCTCGCCGGAGGGGAAGAAGCCCCATTCCCTGGTCGTCGGCCCGAAGAGAGCGAGGACTGGGGTGCCTGCGGCGGTCGCAAGGTGCATGGGGCCGGAATCACCGGTGATGAGAATATCGGATTCGGCAAGGACGGCCGAGAGCTCTCTCAGATCCGTCTTGTTGATAAGGCTCGCAGGTTCCCCGGCTCCCGTGAAATCGTCGCCTCTGCCCAGCCATAGGCATGAGATGCCCTGGGCTTCGAGGGCGGCGGCCAGCCGCATCCACGATTCGGCAGGCCAGGTCTTTGCGGCATGCGCGGCAAAGGGATGGATGGCCGCGATCCTGCCCTTGTTCCGCAGCGGGGCGAGACGTTCCCGTGCAGATGACTTCTCGGCTTCGGATAGGAAGATGCGGGGCCGGAGCTCCTCTGCGGAGGGGATTTCCTGAGGGCCGTAGAGCCCTGCGGCGTACCGCTGCGGGATGTTGAGGCTGCGCAGGGCGTCTCCGAACCAGCGGCCGCCGCTCATCAGGAAGACGCGGCGGGCGAAGGCCATCTTCCTGTAGCAGATGATGGCGTCCTTCCAGCTGCGGGCGAGCATGGCGGAACGGAGGTTCCTGTGGAGGTCGAGAAGCGGGGAGTTCCGGTATTTGTCCACAATCATGCGGAAGGCCATGGCCTGCCCCTGCCCGTGAAGCTCCTCATCAGTGAGTCCGATCACTTCCCTGACCGCGGGATTCCCCTCGAAGACAGGAGCGAAGGCGCTTCGCGTGACGACGGTGAACTCTGTGCCGCGGAGGGCATGCCTGTGGAGCAGGACGCCTGTGGTCAGTACGACGTCTCCGAGCGAGCTGAAGCGTACGGCGACCATGTGGTCGTCACGGATGCGCGTGGAATACCGGGTCATGGAGCCTCCTTTGCAGGGAGCGGGGGGAGAGGGGTCAGCGGGTGCCGAATATCCTGTCCGATGCGTTGCCGAGGCCGGGGATGACGAAGCCCTGGGCATCAAGTCCTTTGTCGACGCAGACCGTGTATATCTGTACGGAGGGATAGGCGGCCTGCATCTCGTCTATCCCCTCGGGGGCGGCTATGAGATGCAGGGAGCGGATATCGGTGCAGCCTTCGGCAAGAAGCACGCTGACGGCTGCCTTCAGGTTCGCCCCCGAGGCTAGGACGGGGTCAAGGATGAAGGCCGTGCGCTGTTCCAGATGCCTGGCAAGGCGCCTGTAGTATTCGACGGGGGCCCCGGTCTCCTCGTCGCGGTCGAGGCCGAGCATGCTGACCTTGGCGCCGGGAATCATGTCGAGGACGCCGTCGAGCATGCCGAGGCCGCCCCGGAGAAGGGGCATGAGTGTAACGGCCTTGCCGGAAAGATAGTCCACCTCTACGGAGCCGGCCCAGCCCTTGACGGATTTCCTTTCCGTCGCAAGGTCGCGTGAGGCCTCGTAGGCAAGTGCGCAGGCGACTTCCCTGGTGAGGGAGCGGAATTCGTTGGTGGAGGTTGCGTCCTTGCGGAGCAGGCCGAGCTTGTGACGGATGAGCGGATGGTCGACGATATGGAGAGACATTGTGCGTCCTGTGGTTTTGGTTTCGTTCAGATGTACCTTCACGGTCATGCCGCGTCAAGAATGCGGAGGCCGCTTAAAAGGAGGAGGGGCAGGTCCGGCGGGCCTGCCCCTCTGTCATTCGTGCAACAGATCGGCTAGTCGGCGAGTGCGAAAGGCTCGCCGCCTTCCTTCTTCATTTCGAGGGCGATTTTCCAGAGGATGGAAACCACGAGGGCGCCGACGGCGAACACGCCGAGGCTGACGGAGATTTCCCAGAAGGTGGGAGTGTAGACTTCGTAGGTCTCGTAGGGCGTGGGGGCGAAGCCGCCGATGAGGAGGCCGAGGCCCTTGTCGATCCAGGTGGCGATGATGAGCATGCCGAGAGCCCAGGGGAGGATCTTCATGTTCGCGCGGAACTTGGGGATGGCGAGGAAGAAGATGCTCACGAAGGCGAAGACGACAGCCGCCCACATCCAGCCGGTGACCCACACGTTGAGGCCTTCATGTCCGCAGAACAGGAAGACGATGGGGTCGGCGTGGCCGGGGATGCCGCTGTAGAAGGAGGTGAAGAGCTCGAGGCAGTAGAAGAACATGTTCAGCCCCATCGCGTAGGCGATGGTGATGGACAGGGACTTCACGACCTTCTTGCCGGGATCGAAGCCGGAGAGGCGCTTCACGAGGAGCAGGCCGAGCAGCAGGAGCGCGGGGCCGGCGCAGAAGGCCGAGGCGAGGAAGCGGGCGGCCATGATGGCGGTGAGCCAGTAGTGGCGGCCGGGCAGGCCGGCATACAGGAAGCCGGTTACCGTATGGATGGAGAAGGCCCAGAAGATGGAGACGACCACAAGGACCTTGATCCACTTGGGGACTTCCACATGGCGGCTTTCATGCTCGAGGGAGGTCCAGCCGATGATGGCGTTCAGGATCAGGTAGCCGCAGAGGACCGTGGCATCCCAGAACATGACGGAGTTGGGCATCGGATGGAGTATGACGTTGAGCACGCGCTGGGGCTGGCCCATGTCGACCACGATGAACAGCATGCACATGATGACGGCGCCGATGGCCAGGAATTCCGCGAACACGATCACCCTGTGGTAGGGGTGGTAGTGGTGGAAGGTGGCGGGCAGCACGAGCATGACGGCTGCGGCGGCTACGCCGACCAGATAGGTGAACTGGGCGATGTAGAAGCCCCAGGAGGTGTTCCTGGTGAGGCCGGTCTGCTCAAGGCCATACATGAGCTGGAAGACGTAGACGACGAACGCGTAGCCGATGATTCCAAGGAGGAACAGCAGCCAGAGATAGTACTTGGGAGAACCCTTGAGAACTTTTTCGACCATGGTTCCCTCCTAGATGATGTAATACACGCCGGGGTCGGTGCCCAGGTCGGGCTTGCGGCGCATGCTGAAGTTCTTGGCGAGCACGCGGCGGACGATGGAGTTGGGATCGTTGAGATCGCCGAACATGATCGCGCCGTTGGAGGCTTCGACACAGGCGGGCATGAGGCCCTTTTCAAGACGCTCGGCGCAGAAGGTGCACTTCTCGACGACACCGCGCATACGGGTGGGGTACGCGGGGTTGATCTCCTTCACGAACGGACGGGGATCCTTGAAGTTGAAGCTGCGGGAGCCGTAGGGGCAGGCGGCCATGCAGAAGCGGCAGCCTACGCAGCGGTGGTAGTCGATGGCCACAAGGCCGCCTTCCGTCTTGTAGGTGGCGCCGGGAGGGCAGACACGCACGCAGGAAGGGTTGGTGCAGTGGTTGCAGAGCAGGAAGAAGCGGCGCTCTTCCACATCCTCGGGAAGCATGGGGTTGGGGTCGTTGGCGAACGCATGTTCGAACGTGTCGTCCCAGATCCACTTGATTTCCTTGGGGCCCTTGATGGAGGGCACGTTGTGCACCTTGTGGCAGGCTTCGATGATGGGGAGCATGTCTTCGGGCTTCTGGAAACGGCGGGTGTCGATGACCATGGCCCAGCGCTTCGCCTTCAGGCCTTCGGAGTAGCCCTCATAGGCTGCGTCCGCCTTGGCGGCACCGGCTGCCATCGCGAAGGTGGACAGGCCGGCGACCTTGAGAAAATAACGTCTGCTAGCTTTCATTACTTGTTCCCCTGGGGTTCAACGTGGCAATCCCAGCAGTAAGGGCTCACGCTGTTGGCGGTGTGGCACTTATCGCAGAATTCGGCCTTGTTGGTGTGGCAGGCCATGCAGGTGTTCTGCAGGCTGGTCTCCCATTTCCTGCCGTCGGTGGCCACGTAGATGCGCTTGTTCTCGCGAAGGGCCTTGTCGCGCCATTCGATGAGCATCTCCATGTGGTTGGCGGCCATCCATTCCCTCGGTTCGATGCACTGGGTGCGTTCTTCACCGAAGAAGGTGACGGGCTTCTGGGGAAGTTCCAGCTTCACCGCCTCATGCTTGGCGGAGAAGACGTTGGTCCAGAAAGGGGCAGTGAACAGCCCGACGAAGATGATCGCGCCGGGGATGACGAACTTTGCATTGTACATTTACGCTTCCTCCGCGGGATCTTCATCGGGGAAGGGGAGATCTTCCTGGCGCAGGTCCATGGTACGGGGAATCTCGCCCTTCATCACCAGAGCATTGGCCACGAGCTCGTGCAGGCCGCTGACCGTGACTCCGGGAACCCAGTAGTCGACGAGCGGAGGCAGTGCGGCGCGGTCGAGGGCGCACATGCAGGCCATCCAGTTGACGTCGTTGTGGTCATGGACATAGCGCAGTGCGTTCGCACGGGGGAAGCCGCCGCGCAGGCGCTGGTCCATGATCTCCTCGGCGTTGAGGCCGGAGCCGGAACCGCAGCAGAACGTCTCTTCGCGGATGGTGTGCTCAGGCATTTCGACGAAGTTGTTGCATACGTTCTTAAGGACGTAGCGGGGTTCTTCGAGGATGCCCATCGCGCGGGAGGGGTTGCAGGAGTCATGCCACGTCGTGATGATGTGGTTGTTGCGCTCGGGGCGCAGGTTCAGCTTGTTGTGCTTGATGAGGTCGGCCGTGAATTCGGCGATGTGCACCATCTTGGTGGCGGCGGCATTGTGGAACACGGTGCCGGTGATCGGGGAGACCGGGGTCTCGAGGAAGTCGGCGGGGCCGTTGTAGGTGGCCATGTACTGGTTCACGACGCGCCACATGTGGCCGCATTCGCCGCCCAGGATCCACTTGGCGCCGAGGCGCTTGGCTTCGGCGTACATCTTCGCATTGAGGCGCTTCGCGACGTCGAAGGAGACGAAGGAGCCGAAGTTGCCGCCTTCGGATGCGTAGGTGGAGAGGGTGTAGTCGAGGCCGATCTCATGGAAGAGCATGAGGTAGCCCATGAAGGTGTACACGCCGGGATCGGCGAAGTAGTCGCCGGAAGGCGTGATGAAGACGACCTCATGGCCCTTTTCGTTCCACGGCGGATCGATGCGGATGCCGGTGATCGTCTCGATGTCGTCGCAGAGGAACTCGACGATCTCCTTCATGGAGTGGGGCTTGATGCCGAGGTGGTTGCCGGTCTCGTTGCAGTCCTTGACGGAGTTCATGATCCAGTTGATGCCGAGGCCGAGGTCGAGGAGCATCTGGCGCACGATGACCGTGATCTCAGCGGTGTCGATGCCGTAGGGGCAGAAGAGCGAGCAGCGGCGGCATTCGGTGCACTGGTAGAAATAGATGAACCATTCCTTGATGACTTCGGGGTCGAGCTTGCGGGCGCCGGCATACTTGCCGAGGAGGCGTCCGGCCGTGGTGAAGTCCTTGCGGTACACGGAACGGAGCAGCTCGGCGCGCAGCACGGGCATGTTCTTCGGATCGTTGGTGCCGATGAAGAAGTGGCACTTGTCGGCGCAGGCGCCGCAGCGGACGCAGCAGTCCATGAAGAGCTTCAGGGAGCGGTGCTTTTCCAGGGCGTCCTTGAGGGAATTGTAGATGATCTCCTCCCAGTTCTCGGGGAGGTTCCAGTCCTCTTCCTGGGGAGCCCATTCATGGGCGTTCTCGAATCCGAGCTTCTGGAGGGCGTCGGTCTTTGCGGGGTAGCAGTAGCTGCCGGGATGGAAATCCGGCTTGGTATCCATCCAGCCTTCCTTGGGGAAGGAGGCGGGAGTGGCAGCCAGCAGCTCTTCGGGTGTGGGCATTTTTGCCATCGGGTAAACTCCTTACGCTTCGGGCTGCTTGTCAACAGGCAGGCCGGCTTCGACCATGGCGTCGCGGTAATCGTCTTCGTATTCGGCGTACTTGTGGTAGTTGGCCTGGGGATCGTCGATGGCCCAGGGGTTCCACGGGTTGACATGCCGTTCCTGACGGGTGTTGCACTTCATGTTGCGGGTGGGGCTCATGAAGACGCCGCCCATGTGCATCAGCTTCGAGAAGGGGAAGTAGATGAGCAGGACGCTGACGAACGTCACATGGATGAAGAAGATGGAGCCGATGCCGGTGGGGGAGACGGGATGCAGCGTGGCGAGCCCCATGATGACTTCCTTAACCTGGTTGATGTCCACCTTGCAGACATAGCGCATGAGGATGCCGGAGACGGCGATCGCGATGAGCAGGAAGAGGGCGAACCAGTCGGCGGGAAGCGAGATGTAGCGGAGACGTTCGGACACGACGCGGCGCAGCAGGAGGAAGGCGAGGCCGGCGAGGATGAAGGCGTCGGTGAGATAGAAGCGGGGGGCTCCGATCTGGAAGACGCCGTCGACGAACTCGACGACTGCGATGCATGCGGGCACCGGATCAAGGAAGAAGCGGGCGTGGCGGATGATGATCACCAGCATGCCGTAGTGGAACAGCAGGGCGAAGAGCCACAGCCACTTGTTGGAGAAATAGGTGACCCTGGGAGTCCCGTCGATGACGGTGCGCTCCGCACGCGTGTTGCGGAACAGCGAGCGGAAGGCGAAGACCTCGAGCAGCATGCGCACGAGGACGGCCGGCGTGGTCCAGGGACATTCAAGCCGGCTGGGCTTGATCCAGTCAAGGGAACGCTGCTGTCCGGCCACCGTGGGGATGGCGAACGGTACGGGCGACTTGGCCCAGCGGACGAGCTTCCAGACAAAACCGATGATGAACACAGCACCTGCTACCAGCGGTAATATCACGCCGAACAGATACTGCAGGCCAAGTGCTGACCCAGCCCATCCAACGAACAGGATGAGCAGGGTGGCCGCAAATGCGATGGTCATTCCTCTACCCCTCGATTATCTGTTTCAGGAGCGGGGACTTCCTGCTCCCTCCGAAGCTTGGCCAGCCTTATGACTTGGGACTGGCTTCGCTTTACTTCCTCTACGCGCACTCTGAAAACGCGCTCCCTTGCATCGGAATACATGTCGAGCGCCATCATGGCCAGCGTGTCGATGCGTGACTCCATGAGGAGATAGGCTTCGACGGCCTTCGCCGATGAGGCGTCCTTCATGCATTCTGGGAGGATGCCGCTCCGCAGCAGCGTCTTCAGCAGATACAGGACGCCGACTGCCTTGGAGGGCGGCATGTCCTGTACGGCACGGACCCATACCAGGTCGTGCAGGGCCTGCTTAACCGCATCGGAGTCGGAATCGCCGCCTGTGACGGCATCGTAGAGCACGGCCGCAGCGATGCGGGTCGTCTCCCCGACGGGATTGGAGAAGCGGTCGCGGTTCGTCCTCATGAAACCCTTGCTGTCAAGGGGGTAGCTGGCGAAGAAAAGCCCCACCCAGCGTTCAACGAGTTCGTCCCTGCGTTCGACGCACAGTTTCGCGATATCCATGGCATGCCTTGAAAAAGTAATGATTACATCCGAAAAGACCCGATGGGTCTTGATTCATCCGAATGTTATCCTAAAAGGCGATGCCTCACAAGGGAATATTCCGCTTTCGCGCCGATTTGCGCTCATGCGCATGCATGGGCGCATGCGGGACGCTACATTCCGCTCGTGTCGATGAGGCTTCCGGCGGAAGGGGCGTTGTCGGCACATGGAGCCTCGTCTTCACCCGAACAGAATCCGCCGGCCGTCCGGTCGGGGATCAGTGGGCGGCTGCCATGGTCAGGATGTCCGCTTCCTTTAATATTTTCAGGCCGTTCCTGAAGGAATGCGGGGATTCCCGAGAACTCCACAAGCGGTATCCGGGGAGATCCCGAGGCCAGCACATGGGCCTGGTTCCGCCAGAGGCGGAACTGCAGGAGAAGCATCTCGGGCCTGAGGAGGCCGAGCCTGAATCCGGCATCGGAGTCGAACTCTTCGGGAGGGGGGACGGCGGCCTGCGCAGCCGCGATGGCTTCGGGCAGCGGGAGTCCGGCCCTGAGGCGTCCGTTCATTTCCGCGATCACCCAGACATCCCGCGTGTCTTCCGGAACGGGGTGCCAGCGCGCGGCGCCGATATCGGCGGACTGTTCGGCGAGGGAGCGGCAGGCCGGGCAGCTGGGGGAGAACCAGACCCGAACGGCGCCGTCTCCTGAGCCGGGAATCGGCGACCACGGGCCCGCAAGCTCCCTGGCAAGCCCTCCGGCGTTGCAGATGAGCAGAGCGCACCAGA
>JAKSQA010000001.1 GCA_024404335.1 Mailhella sp. | reverse complement strand
ACGCCCGGCGGAGAAGGTCGTCAGAGATGCCGACAGGCGCATCGACGATGCCCTTGCCGCCCTTTCCGAGCGCCGCAGCGGTGACGACCGCGTCGCCTGGTGGCCCGGCGGTGAAGGCTCCGACTTCCTGACCGCCTATGCCGCAGACTTCCTCATGACACTCCGGGAGGAAGGCATCGGCGTTCCCGGAGGCCTGCTCGAAAGCATCTGCGACGCTGCGGAGCGTTTCGCCGGCACGTCCGTCACCGACAACGAGGACGCCAGGCTCAAGGCGTACGCCATCTGGGTGCTCAGCCGCGAAGGCCGGGTCATGACGCACGAGCTGGAAAGCCTCGGCCGCTATGTCGCCGAAAACGGCGGCATGAAGGGTGACATCGCACCCCTCTTCATCGCCGCAGCAAGGGAAATACTCCACATGGACTGGAGCTTCACGAATCTCAGCACGGCGGGCATGGATGAGAACTCCCAGTTCGATGCACTCTCGGCCCAGGGATTCCGCTCCGTGCTGACGACGAAGTACTTCCCGAATGCGAAGGGCGACCATGCGGGAGACCTCGTCAACGCCGCAATGACCGCCATAACAAGCCGAGGATACTCGACATTCTCCGCTGCGCAGGCCATCAGGGCCGTACTGACCTCAAGCCCGGACTCCGCCCGTGCCCTCTCCGCCGTACGGCTGGGCTGCATCGCCGGCGGCAGCGCATCCGCACAGGGGAGCGATTCACTTCCCATGGTCTCCCTTGAGGCCCCCCTCTGCCGCCGCTTCACCGTCGACGCCCCCGAGAACTCCACGCTGTACTGGATGCTCTCCACGGAAGGCTACGACCGCACGCCGCCCGCAGAGGCCGAAAGCACGGGCATGGAGATCACGCGGACCTACCTCAGCGCATCCGGCGCCCCGGTCACGACCGTAAGACAGGGCGAGGAGATCACCGTGAGGATCACCGCACGCACCTATGGCGACAGCCCCAGGGACTCCGTCATCGCCGACCTGCTGCCCGGAGGATTCGAGCACTCCGAAAGCTCCGCCGACGGAACCGACGGCGTGATGTTCGCCGACAGGCGGGAGGACCGCACGCTCATATTCGCCGGCATAGGGAAGTCGTTCACCTACACCTATAAGATCCGCGCAGTGACACGCGGCACATTCACCGTGCCCTCCGCCACCTGCGAGGCCATGTATGACAGGACAAGGCGCGCCCGTACCGCCGCCGGAACGATAACCGTAAAATGAAGCCGGGATGGAAGACGGCCGCTGCCGCGGCCATAGTGACGGCGGCCGTCTGCCTCCCTCTCAGGCTCGCCCCCCTGCCTCCTCTTCTCGAAGGGGTGGAGTTCTCCCGCATAGTCCTCGACCGCGGCGGCGAACCGCTCTTCATCGCACTCACATCCGACGAGAAATACCGCATCCGCGTCGCCCTGCACGAAGTCCCGCAGGCCGCCGTGGATGCGGTGCTTCTTTATGAGGACAGATGGTTCCGGTCACACCCCGGCGTCAACCCTCTGGCTGCGGCACGGGCCGCCCTCTCCATGCTTTCCGGAAGCCGGCGCATGGGAGCATCGACCATCACCATGCAGGTCGCCCGCATACGCTACGGCCTGTCGACCGATACGGTCGGAGGCAAGCTGCGCCAGATATGGACCGCGCTGTGCCTTGAGGCACGCTATTCCAAAGACGAGATCCTCGAGGCGTATTTCAACCTCGCACCCTATGGAGGGTGCATCGAAGGGATAGGCGCGGCGGCCCGCGTCTACTTCCACCGCCCCGCATGGAAGCTGACCGAAACGGAATCGGCCGCGCTTGCCCCGGTTCCCCAGAACCCTGTCCGCCGATCCCCCTCCGGAGGAAAGGATTTCAACCGTGCCCGGCAGCGCATGACCGATCTCTGGAACGCCGAGCATGGCCTCCCCGCATCCGATGCCCCGCCCCTCAGGGTCTTCCGCTCAGCGGATCTTCCCTTCGAGGCGCCGCATGCCGTCCGGAAGGCACTCCGCATAGCCCCTCCTGACGCGCAGCGCATCAGAATCGGCATCGACCTCCGGCTGCAGAAACTCCTGGAGCGTCGCCTCAGGACGCACACGGAACGGGAAAGGGTGCGCGGCGCAGGCAACGCCGCCCTCATGCTCCTCCATGCCCCCACACTGGAGACACGGGTCCAGATAGGCTCAGCCGGATTCTTCGACAGGGGGATCCTCGGGCAGGTCGACGGCACGCAGGCGAGGCGCTCGCCCGGCTCCACCCTCAAGCCGTTCATCTATGCGCTCGCCCTTGAGCAGGGGCTCATACATCCGCATACGCTCCTGCTTGACAGCAGGAGGAGCTTCGGAGGCTACGACCCCGAGAATTTCGACAGGACATTCCGCGGCCCCATCCATGCCGCAGAGGCGCTGCGCACCAGCAGGAACATCCCTGCGATATCGCTGGCATCCCGACTGAAGGCCCCGGGCCTTTACGATTTCCTTGTGCGGGGAGGCGTGCGCTTTGCCGAATCGGAAGAGCATTACGGGCTCAGCCTTGTACTCGGCGGAGCCGAAACGACCATGGAGGAGCTGGCCGGGCTCTATGCGATGCTGCTCAACGGCGGGGCATACGCTCCGCCCAGGCTGCTTGCAGGCTCATCCCTTCCCTCCGAACGGCTTCTCTCACCTGAAGCGGCCCATATCACGCTGCGGATGCTCGAGCATCCGGGAGCCGTGCTGAACAGCCGCGGCGGATCACTCCCCCTGCGATGGAAGACCGGCACATCGAACGGCTTCCGCGACGCATGGTGCGTGGGAACCGTCGGATCCTATGTGCTGGCCGTATGGGTCGGCGACTTCGCAAACCGCTCACAGACGAAGTTCGTAGGCGGCGAGCATGCCGTTCCGCTCTGGCTGGAAGCGGCCGAAAGCCTCGCTTCGGCCGAGGCTCTCCGCGATCCTCTCCCGGCGCAGAGGCAGGGACTCGGCATCACCGACCTCCCCGTATGCGCCGAAACGGGCGACACCGACATATCCCTGTGCTCGGAGACGGCCACCACGCTCTTCATACCCGGCGTCTCCCCCGTCAGGCCGACCGGCATCCTGCGCCGCGTCCTCATAGACACCGAGACAGGGCTCCGGGCATGCCTCCCCGGCCGAGGCCGCACGGAGATGCGCCCCGTTGAGTTCTGGCCCACGGAATACAGAGCCCTGTTCGCCATGGCCGGCATACGGAAGGCTCCGCCCCCGGATTTCATGCCCGGGTGCGGCTCCGGCTCCCTGCCCGCAGGCAAGACACCGGACATCCTCCTTCCCCGGCAGGGATCGGTCTACTACCGGCGTATTTCGACAGGCGATGCCCAGCCCATTCCCTTCAAGGCCGATGCCGATGCCGACGCTCGTGAGATATTCTGGTTCTCGGGTACGGACTTCCTGGGGAAGACCGTCCCCGGGGAGACGATGCTCAGAGACCTCCAGCCCGGTGAACATGTCATCAGGGCGGTGGACGACAGGGGAGGAAGCGCCGAAAGGAAGCTCCTCATCAGGGCGGTGCCATAGGCACGCGCCTCTCCATCCGAAGCGGCATGCGCCTTTCGGAAAACGCGCGCTGGCCCGCTTGTCTTTATGAATGTTCCCTATCCGCTGGCTGCAGGCAGTGCGCATGCCCGCCGGAAACGACCTGGCCGGCGTCTCCCGGCTCCTCAGCGGACGCGACGGCTTCAGGCACGGCGTCGGCTATGTCCAGAGGAGTGCATCCCCTCCGGGGAAAGCGGTTTTCCAGCACCATCCCGGCCAAAGCATGCGTCCACACCGCCCTCACGGCCGCATCCCCGGCGCTCCCGCCGGATGAAAGGAACGCCCCGGCGATTCCGGCAAGCACATCGCCGGAGCCGGCAACAGCCAGCTGCGGCACGCTCCACGGGGAAATGACCGCCGGCCCGCCGGGCAGCGCTATGAGCGGCCCCTCGCCTTTCAGGACCCATACGGCGCGGGCGAGCCCTGCCAGTGCCGCAGCCGCCTCGAAGCGGCCTCCCTGCACCTCTGCTGCGGAAATCCCGAGCAGCCTCCCGGCTTCGCCGGGATGGGGCGTGAGGATATCGTCCTCCCGCAGCAGGGCGAGCATGGAGGGGGCATCCGCCAGTGCGTTGAGCGCATCGGCATCGATGACGAACGGAGGCCGGCCCTTCACGGAGAGAAGCGCCTCCACAAGCGGAATGACGCCCTTCCCCCTTCCCATGCCCGGACCAAGCACGACGCAGCCGGCTCCTCTGAGGATATCCGCAGCGCATCCGGACAGCACATCGTCCCAGCTCCGGACCGCCGCGCCGCCGGGATGCAGCCTGCGCATCGTCAGAGCCGGCTGGAATATGCGCGCAGATGCCTGGACGGTGTCAGGCGCGGCAAGCGCCACCAGTCCCGCACCGGCCCTGAGCGCGGCATGCGCGGCAAGGCATGGGGCTCCGGCGTATTCCTCACAGCCGCCCACGACGAGCACGCGTCCGGCGGCACCTTTATGCGACGGGAGGCTCCTCCCGGACGTGGAGGAACACCCCTGTCTCACGGCATCCATCGATCCGCCCGCTTCAGATGCCGTCCTCGCCACGACGAAGCCCCCTTCGGGCGTCATCTGTGACGGCAGCACCAGGGTACGGAATGATGCCTTCTTCCGTGCGGCCCGGGGAATGCCTATCGGCGCGACGACCGTCCTTCCCGTATAGTATGCCGCCCACGGCAGGAGAAGGCCGGGCTTCGGCGCCTGGAACGTGACGGTGACATCCGCCCTGACGGCTTCCGGGCACGGCCGTCCCGACATGGCATCCAGCCCCGACGGCACATCCACGGCGAAAACCATCCCGGCGGCCATCGCATTGACCCTCCGTATGATCCCCAGCTCCTTCTCACGGACGGCTCCGCGGAAGCCTGTTCCCAGGATCCCGTCGACAATGATGTCAGGCACTTCGGGAAAACCTTCAGCCGACGCGCCTGCAAGCCCCGCCTCCCATTCATCGGAGGAGCACATGGGAACGCCGAGCGTCTCCGCCACGGAGAGCCAGAGCCCCGCGGCTCCGGCATAGCGGTCCCTGCCGCGCGTATGGACAAGAAGCGGCGACGCGCCTTCCTCCAGCAGATGGCGGGCCATGCAGAAGACATCTCCGCCGTTGTTTCCGGCGCCTGCGAGAAGAAGGACGCTCCGGCCTTTCAGGCTTCCTGCGGCAGACCGCAGGACTGCAGTCGCCGACCGTGCGGCGTTCTCCATGAGCACCTGCTCAGGCATGCCGAGCAGTGCGGCCTCTCTGTCCCATTCCGCTATCTCACCGGGTGCGGGAACCTCGATCAGCATGCGTCCTCCCCCGGCGGCATGCCCCGCAGGGCCGCCGCACCGGAATTCATTTCTCAAGTATCACTACGGCGCCCGCCATGCCCCGCTCGTGCGACAGGGAAAGATGGCATGCCGCCACCCCGAGCTCCGCAGCCGTACGCGCCGCCGCGCCGTGCAGCCTGAGCAGCGGCCTTCCCTCCGTACGGACGACTTCGACGTCGTGCAGCCCCGTCCCTCCGGAGAATCCCGTCCCGAGGGCCTTCACAGCAGCTTCCTTGGCGGCGAACCTTGCGGCCGCGTATTCCACCCTGGCGCCTGCATGGGCCGGCATTGCCTCGTATTCGGCATCCGTGAGGATTTTTAAAAGAAAACGCTCGCCGAAGCGTTCCAGCGAATGCCGGATGCGCTCCGTCGAGACGAGATCAAAACCTGTTCCTATGATCATACCGCCCCGATGGGCCCGCACCGGCTGCAGCCGATGCGGGCCGTCCATTCATTTCCTACGAGAGTATGCTCTCGCTGATGTCGGAAACCCTGGTGCAGCCGGTAAGGGCCATGGCCGAGGTCAGGTTGATCTTAAGCTCCCTGACATAGTCCATAACGCCTTCCGTAAGGCCGCCGATGGCCGCGATGGAGAACGGCCGGCCGATGAGCACCGCGTCGGCTCCGAGGGCGAGCATCTTGAGCACATCCGTGCCGCTGCGCACGCCGCCGTCGGCGAGGACGGGGATGCGATGCCCCACGGCCTTGGCGATTCCGGGGAGGACCTCCGCTCCGCCGGGGGCGCCGTCGAGCACGCGTCCGCCGTGATTGGAGACGACGATGGCATCCACGCCCGCATCAATGGCGATGTTCGCGTCGATGGCCGTCATGATGCCCTTGACCATGAACTTGGCGCCTCGGGCGTGCACGAATTCCGCTATTTCCTTGAGTTCCTTCGGATTCTTGGGGGAGACGGGACGTCCCTGGAGGCGAAGCGTCACAAGGCCGGCCGCATCGACATCCATTCCGATGACGGGGCAGCCCGTGGATGCCGCCGCCGAAAGGCGGTTCCAGAGGAAGTCGCCTTCCCAGGGCTTGATGAAGGGAATGCCCCAGCCGTCGGCCTTGCGGATGGCCGCGAATGCGCTCTCGGGAATGACGGCGCCGACGCCGTCGCCGCCGCAGCCGATGATGCCGGAATTGCGTGCGCCGAGGATTATGGCATCGGCGTACGCGGCCTCGTCGACAGGGTTCTGGGAGGAATCGCCCATGTTGAAGGCCACACCGCCGATCGGCGCAGCCATGCCCGGGATATCAAGCCTGATGCCGAGTATCTCGGTGGAGGTGTCGGGCTGTACGGAGCCGTGCAGGCAGCTCATGGCCAGCTTCACCTTCGCAAGCGACTCGACATTGGCGCGGAAGGAGGCGCCGGATCCGATGCCGCCCATGCCGGGCACCTCACCGGAGCATGCCCATCCGTTGCACTGCGGACAGACACGGCAATGGCCCTGCATGCGCTCCTTTGCGATCTTTCGTACCTCTTTGTCCATAACGATTCTCCTTAATGGCGAACAATGGGATGACGTGCAGTTCTATGGTTGCGGCGGACTCCCTGATGAAGCCCGCCCGTTGAAGATCTTGCGGAAGACGGTGCGCTATGCCCCGTGCCTTGCCTCCAGCTCGGCTGCGGACTTCTCCAGGGCCGCCGCGGAGCCTGCCCGCCGCCGGGTGATGAGCTCCGCCACACGGGCGTCGGGGAGGGCGAGGATCTGTGCGGCGAGCCATGCGGCGTTCTTCGCGCCGTTAAGGGCGACGGTCGCCACGGGGAATCCCGAAGGCATCTGGACCGTGGCATACAGGGCGTCAAGGCCGCCGATGCTGGATCCGGCGACGGGGATGCCGATGACGGGTTTGATCGTGCGTGCGGCGACCGCTCCGGCCAGATGCGCGGCCATGCCGGCGGCGCAGATGTAGACCTGGCAGCCTTCGGCCTCAAGCTCCTCCATGAGTGCGGCGGTGCGCTCGGGCGTACGGTGTGCGGACGTGATCGTGTAGCGGTAGGAAATGCCGAGCTTCCTCAGCGTATCGGCGCATGCCCCGACGATGGGATCGTCGGATGCGGAGCCGATGAAAATGGCGACCTGGGCCATGCTGCCCCCCTAAGGCGGAAAAAATGGAATGAGGTGCGGGAGGACGGTTTCCCGTCCTCCCGGATATCCGATCAGGCCAGGCCGAGACGCCTGAGCCCCTTGAGTCCGATATCCGTGCGAATCTGGCTGTCAGGCATGGAGAGCTTCTCCATGCCGGCATAGGCCCGGGTCTGGGCCTCTTTAAGATCGGCGCCGAGGGCGGTCACGCAGAGGACCCGGCCGCCGTTGGCGCGTACGCAGCCGTCCTCCAGCTTCGTACCGGCCTGGAAGACCTGCACGGTCTCGACCTTCTCGGCCTCTTCGATGCCGGTGATGGGCATACCCTTGGGATACGACCCGGGGTAGCCCTTGGCGGTGAGCACCACGCCGAGGGCGGAGCGTTCCTCGATCTCAAGGTCCACGGTGTCGAGCCTTCCGTCGACACACGCCTTCATGACATCGGCGAGGTCGCTCCTGAGGCGCATGAGCAGAGGCTGGCACTCGGGATCGCCGAAGCGGACGTTGTATTCAAGCACCTTGGGGCCCTCGACCGTCATCATGAGACCGGCATAGAGGATGCCCTTGAAGGGCGTGCCGCGGCGCGCCATTTCCGCCAGTATGGGGCGGGTGACGATATCGGCCATGGCCTCCAGGTCGGCATCGGGAAGAACGGGGGCCGGGCTGTATGCGCCCATGCCGCCGGTATTGGGGCCCTTGTCGCCGTCGAACACGGCCTTGTGGTCCTGGGCGGAGGGAAGAGGCAGGGCGGTCTTTCCGTCACAGAAGCTGAGCAGGGAGACTTCCTCGCCCTTCAGGAACTCCTCGATCAGCACGGTGTCCGCGGCGGCTCCGAAGGCGTTGCTCTCGAACATGAGATCAAGGGCGGCCCTGACCTCGTCGTCGGTCATGGCCACGACGACGCCCTTGCCGGCGGCCAGTCCGTCGGCCTTCACGACGAGGGGGGCGCCATGCTCCCTGACGAAGGCCTCGGCGGAAGCCCTGTCGGAGAACACGCCGGCAGCGGCCGTGGGGACGCCGGCGGCACGCATCACTTCCTTGGCGAAGGCCTTGCTGCCCTCAAGCTTCGCACATGCGGCGGAGGGGCCGAAGCAGGGAATGCCTGCGGCCTGCATGGCGTCGACGACGCCGAGGGTGAGGGGAAGCTCGGGGCCGGGGATGACGAGGTCGACGGCCTTTTCCTTCGCGAAGGCAACGAGGCCTTCGACATCACTGTCCTTGATGGGCACGTTCTTCGCGATGGAGGCGGTGCCGCCGTTGCCGGGGGCCACATAGAGCTCGGTGACGTCGGCACGCTGTCCGATCTTCCAGGCAAGGGCATGCTCGCGTCCGCCGGAGCCGATGATAAGTACGCGCATTGGAACCTCTATGGGGCAGGCGCCTCGCGCCTGCCGGTTTCGGCCGGAGGGCCGTTATTTCATGAACAGCATTTCCTGATAGCTGGGAAGAGGCCACAGGTCCTCGGCCACGATGCACTCCATCCTGTCCGCCCAGCTGCGGAGCTCCTCCATGGCGGGAAGGATCACGGAACAGCACATGCGGGCGCTGGGGAGGATATCCTCCTCGCCGGGCCGCCAGTTCACAAGGGCCACCTTGCGCTCCATTTCGGCCAGGGACTTCTCAAACCCGGCGATAAGCGCGGAAAGCTCCTCAAGCGATGCCGTAGAGGCGTCCACGCCCAGGGCACGGCACGAAGAGACGGATGCGGCCAGTTCCTGGCGGTAGCGTACCGCGGCGGGATAGATCTGGGTGCGCGCCATGCGTACAGCGAGGCTGGCTTCGGTGTGGACGGTCTTGACGTATTCCTCCAGCTGGATGTCCTGGCGCGCCTTCAGCTCCAGCCTGGTGAATATCTGGTACTTCTCGCAGAGCGCCATGACTTCGGGAGAGGAGAAGACGGGAACGGCGTCGGGCGTCGTGGGGGGGAAGGGCGGACAGCACCAGGGGGCTCGGTTCTGCCACTCCTCGGAGTATCCGTTGCCGTTGAAGATGACGGCGGCATCCTCGTCCATGACGGTCTGGATGAGCTTCTGCACGGCCTCGCCGAGGCGGGCCTGGTCGCCCTGCATGTGCTCCTCAAGGAAATCCGCCGCATAATCGAGGGACTCGGCAAGCATCGTATTGAGCACCACGAGGGAGTCGGCCGCCGACATGGAGGAGCCGAGGGCGCGGAACTCGAAGCGGTTGCCGACGAAGGCGAAGGGGCTGGTCCTGTTGCGGTCGCCGGGATCGGCGGGCAGGGGAGGCAGCGTGTCGACGCCGACGTTCATGAGGCGCTTCCCTGCGGTGCCCGTCACTTCCACACCGGAGCGGAACTGCTCGAGTATGTCCGTAAGCTGGTCGCCCAGGAAGAGCGACATGATGGCCGGCGGCGCCTCGTTGGCGCCGAGCCTGCGGTCGTTGGATGCGGAGCTGACCACGGCGCGGAGGAATCCGGCATGGCGGTGCAGCGCGCGGATGACTGCGCAGAGGAACACCAGGAACTGGGCGTTCTCGTGGGGATTCTCGCCGGGGGCGAAGAGGTTGCCCACCTCAGGGCTGCCTATGGAATAGTTCAGATGCTTGCCTGATCCGTTGATGCAGCCGAAAGGCTTCTCATGCAGCAGGCAGGACATGCCGTGGCGGCGGGCCGTCTTGCGGAGCACCGTCATGATGAGCTGGTTATGGTCGGTGGCGAGGTTGCCCGTCTCGAAGGTGGGCGCGATCTCGTACTGGCTGGGAGCGACCTCGTTGTGGCGGGTCTTCACCGGCACGCCGAGGCGGTACAGCTGGCGCTCCACATCGGCCATGAAGGCGAGCACGCGGCTGGGGATGACGCCGTAGTACTGGTCGTCGAACTCCTGGCCCTTCGCCGGCGTGGCGCCGTAGAGGGCGCGCCCTGCGATAAGCAGGTCGGGCCGGACCGAGACGAACGAGCCGTCGATCAGGAAATACTCCTGCTCAAGACCGCCGTTGGAGGCGATGGGAAGCTTGGGGTCGACGCCGAAGATGCGGAGCACTCGGGCCGCCTGCTGGTTCAGAGCCTGGTTGGAGCGGAGGATGGGCGTCTTCTTGTCGAGGGCGATCCCCGTCCAGGAGAGGAAGACCGTGGGGATGCACAGCACCATGCCCGCAGGGCTCTCCATAAGATATGCGGGGCTCGTCACGTCCCATGCGGTATAGCCGCGGGCCTCGAAGGTGGAGCGGAGGCCGCCGGACGGGAAGCTCGAGCCGTCGGCCTCGCCCTGGACGAGGGCGTTGCCGCTGAACTGGGCCAGCGAGCCGCCCTTGCCGTCGGGATCAAGGAAGCTGTCGTGCTTCTCTGCGGTAAGTCCGGTGAGAGGATAGAAGACATGGGTGTAATGGTCGGCGCCGCGCTCCATGGCCCACGACTTCATCGCGTTGGCAACGACATCGGCCACGGCGGGGTCCAGGCGCGTGCCCATGTCGATCGTGGCGCGGAGCGACTTGTAGACCGCCTTGGGCAGGTAGCGGCGCATGGCCCTGTCGTCGAAGACGTTGCAGCCGAAGTATTCGGTGGGATCCGTCGGCGTGTTTTCCGAAGGCCTTCCCGCGATGAACTCGGCGTCGCGGCGGCGGGATGCCACGGAAAGCACCGCGTGGCTGCGCCCGGCATTGGCAGAGGTATTCATGGTATGCTCCTGCTCAGTTGATGGAAACGATTTCAAGGGCGAAGGTCAGGTCCCTGCCGGCCATCGGATGGTTCGCGTCGAGCACGACCTCCCTGTCGGTCACGGAGCTGACGACGACTTCAAGCTCGCCCTCGGAGGTGGACACCTGAAGGCGCATGCCGACCTCAGGCTTGATATTGGCGGGTATCTGGTCGCGGGGGACGGGTATGAACGCATCGGGATTCGATTCGCCGTAGGCCTCCGCCGCCGGAATGGTCACCGTGAAGCTGTCGCCCGCCTCATGGTCCATGACGGCCCTGTCGAAGCCGGGAATGACCTGGCCGGAGCCGACCTTGAACCGAAGGGGGGAACGCCCGCGGGAGCTGTCGAACTCGGTACCGTCCGCAAACGTCCCGACATAATGGACGGAGACCTCGTCACCTTTCTTTACAGGCATGAAAACCTCGCTTGAAGGCTGCATTGTTCTCTTCGGCCGACGGACCTGCGGCTTTCCGCAGAGCGGTTGACGCACGGGTCCGCTGACGGTAGGTTTTCGGAAACCTTATCCGGAAGCCGGCATTCTGGACCGTCGGCATCTCTTTCCCGTCAGGTCTATCACATACATCTCCTAACTCCAAGAGCATTTAACTGATATGGATTGGAAAGAAGTAAGAAAACAGGCCATGGAGGAACGCCCCGGCAGGGCCGGCATGCTCGGCACAGCGAGCATCATGGGGCTCCACATGGTGACGGGCCCCGCCGTGGGAGCCGGCCTCGGATGGCTTGCGGACTCATGCCTGGATTCGTTCCCATGGGGAGCGGGCATCGGCCTGTTCCTCGGCATCGCGGCGGGCGTGCGCAACGTATGGGTCGACGCCCGATGGCTCGCCCGTGCGGAAGCGGCTTCCGATGCGGAGCGGAAGACCACGTCCGACCGTTCCGGCGACAGCGCCGGAGCTTCGGCAATCCCGGCCGCCCCCTCTGCCCCATCCCGCCGCACTCCGGATCCGGACGGCACCTGTACGGAAGCCCCGGACCATGACGACTTCGGCCCGGCTTCCCTCCTTGCAGGCACAGACGGCGGAGATCCGCGCCGTGACGGAGGCCCCATATGAATCTCATTTCACAAATCGACGGGTTCCTCTGGCGCAAGGGCTTCATCCGCCCCCCCCTGAGGGCGTGCGCAAGGAACATGCTCATTTTTTCCACAGCCCTCACAGGCCTTGGCGCCGCCCTTCTGCCGTGGACTCCCCATGTGTTCTGGGCCGGTGCCATGTCACTGCTAACATTCTGGAATTTTTACAGCCTATCCGTCTTCATCCATCATGCTATGCCTGCCACACTTCCGCAGGAAGACATGCACGGAACAGCTACCGCGAGGCTAGTGAAAAAAGGGCTTCTCGTTCGATCGAATTTGAGGCTTTTCATAACCGGAATTTTCGTGTATGTTTCTCTCGTCTATCTTGGGGCCGGCCCCGCCTCTCTCTTCATCGGGCTGACCCTGGCGATGTCCGTACTGCCGGCATCGCTTTTCCTTCACCGCTGAATCGGCGCGAACAGGAGTCCGACCATGGCATCTTCAGGTCTCGCACATCCGCTTCTTCTCTCGAATGTCCTCCACATGGAGCATCTCACCATCGGCGGCGTCACCATCGACACCAACTATGTCTTCTACACCTGGCTCGGCATGGCGATCCTCATCGCCGTCGGCTTCATGGTGCGGAGGAACATCAGCGACGTCCCCGGAAGGCTTCAGTACTTCTTCGAGGCCCTCGTAGGCGGCCTCGAGAAGTTCATCGTAACGAACGTAGGCGAGAAGGGCCGCCGCTTCGTGCCGCTGCTCGTCTGCATCTTCATCTACGTCCTCACGATGAACCTCCTGGGCCTCGTCCCCGGATGCGACGCACCTACGGCGAACCTCAACACCACGGTCTCCATCGCCCTCTGCGTCTTCATCTACTACAACTATGTAGGCATCCGCACCTGGGGCTTCCGCTACATCGGCCACTTCACCGGCTCGACCAAGGCGCTGATCCCCCTGATGTTCCCCATCGAGATCATCTCCCATCTGGCCCGCCCCCTTTCCATGTCCCTCCGTCTCTTCGGCAACATCTTCGGCGAGGAAATGACCCTCATCATTTTCTTCGGCTTCGGAGCCAGCCTTTCCGTCGCCGTGCTTCTCGGCACGGTTCCGCTCTACTTCCTCTTCCTTCTCGGAAAGGTCCTGCAGGCCTTCATCCTGTTCATCCTTTCCATGATCTACATCCAGGGCGCGCTCGAACACGCACACTAGGCCCTGCACCGATTCCCGGGGGAATGGCCTCACGGCCTAAACAATATAACTCAATGGAGTTTCGTTATGCGCAAGTCCATGCTCACCGCCCTCTACACCCTGCTGATCCTCTCCGTCGCCACCGTGGCCTTCGCTGCTGACGGCGCCATCGCCGGCGGCTTCGGCAGCGCCGCAGCCGCCATCGCCCTCGGCATCGGTGTCGCCGCAGCCGGCGGCGCATGCGGCCAGGGTGCCGCCGTCCGTGGCGCCTGCGAAGGCACCGCCCGCAACCCTGACGCCTCCGGCAAGATCTCCCAGTCCCTCATCCTCGGCCTCGCCTTCATCGAATCCCTCGTCATCTACGCCCTCCTCGTGGCTCTGATCCTGCTCTTCGTGAAGATGTAGTTGATTTTCCGGAGTGGAAGGGCTAGCCTTGCCTTTCCACTCCTTTTCTTTTTAATCAGGCAGGAAATATGAAAACCCCTCCCGAAAAAATACCCCAGGCAGCAATCCAGCGGCTCGCCACCTATCTGCAGGTCCTCGAAGCCATGGACAAGGACGGCATAGATAAGATTTCCTCGGAGCCTCTTGCCAAGGCATGTGAAATCCAGCCGTCACAGGTCCGCAAAGACCTCGCCTATTTCGGTGAATTCGGAACCAGGGGCGTAGGCTACTATGTTCCCCTGCTTATCGAGCGCATCAAAAGCTGCCTCAATGTGAACCGTGAATGGCGCGCGGCCCTCGTCGGCGTCGGCAATATGGGCAGAGCCCTGCTCAACTACCAGGAATTCCGCCGCCACGGCTTCACCATTGTGAGCGCCTTCGACTGCGATCCGTTCAAGATCGGCGAAAAGGTGTACGGCCTCGAAGTCTTCTGCACGAAGACCCTTGCGGAAAAGGTACCCGAGCTCGGCATCGAAATCGGCATCATCACCGTTCCGCCGGAACGTGCCCAGCGGGCCGCAACCCAGCTCGTCAATGCAGGCATCAAGGGCATCCTGAACTATTCCGCAGCTCGGATCTCCGTTCCTGAGAACGTCCACGTCCAGTACGTCAATTTCTTCCATCAGATATACACGCTGACGTTCAACATTTCCAATAACGTCCCTTCCAAAGCTTCCAAAGCCTCAAAAAAATACTGATAACTCCCCATCTCCCGTAAAGATGCAGCCCTCTCCGGAGGGCTTTTTTTTTCCCGGAAACAGGAACTTCACTGATAAAACACGCCGAAAGCCCCTTGCCCATCAAGGCTCCATGGCTTAGAACTAGAGACAACGCCGGCTGCCGGGCATAAACGGCAGAACTTCCGCCGGCCCAGCCGGTATTCACACGAATCCTAAGCAGCCCCGAAGGGAGCCGCTTATCAGGAGATATCTCATGGAAAAACTCGATCTGCTTGCCCAGCGCATCGACGGACTCATCCAGGAACTCAACCGTCTCCGTGAGGAGAACCACTTCCTCCGCGAGGAAGGCCGTCATCAGCGCGAGGAAGCCGAGCTCCGCCAGATGCTCGCCGACGAGGCTCAGGAAAACCTCAGCCGCGAACAGGCCGCCCGTGCGGAGGCCGTGGCACGGATTGACGCTCTCATCGACCGCATCCAGAGCGCATTGCCCCAGCCCGCCCAGGGTGATCAGCAGTAACGGACCGGACTATGAACAGCTATCAGCTTGAGATGTGCGATCTGCGCATAGGATTCAGGACCGAGGCCCCCGCCGAACGTGTGGAGCAGGCCAGGGCCTATGTTGATACGCTGTATAAGGAATTCAAGGCCTCAGGCAGCCTGCTCGGCAGCGAGCGCATCCTCGCCATCCTCCTCATAGGAATCGCCGACGAGATGCTCCAGCTGCGCGGTGAGCGGGAATCCTTCGATTCCCGCATCACGGAGCTGCTTGCAGGCCTGACCGAACAGGAATCTGATCCGGCGGATGCCTCAGACTGACCGGAAGTCCTCCGGTTCCGTCAGCATCGTCGGGCACGATATTCCCTGGAGTGTGCGTGGGGAGCCAGCTTGCGCCGGCCTCACTAGCGTTAGCAGGGAGTCCGCTCCCGGAATGGTGTGCATACCCGCCCCGTGCGAGGCAGCCTGAAATTCCGGCCGGACGCCCACTTGGAGACCACCAGGTCTCGTGCCAGCGGTTTCACACGGCACTCCGGGGCCAATTCACCTTCCGACAACCAACTCCACCGGCGACGTTCCCTCCATCCGGGGAATGCCGTTCTGTCACGCCGTACCGGCCCCGTGCCGGACATTCCCGGCCCGAGGGCCGTCATCACATATCCTACAGGTAGCATCACAATGGACAACGTCTTGTTTTACGCCCTTATCGCCGCAGCCCTCGCAGTCGGCGGCGTCCTGGGCGTCGTCATACAGCGCCACAGCACCGGCAAGCGCATCGGCGAGGCCAACGACCTCGCACGCCGCATCATCGAAGAGGCCCGCAAGGAAGCCCAGGCGCAGAAGAAGGAGCTTCTCCTCCAGGGGCAGAACGAGGTCTTCAGCCAGAAGCACGCGCTCGAAATGGAGTACAAGGAGCAGGAGAAGGCCCTCAAGACCAGGGAGAAGAAGCTCCAGGACATAAGCGACCGCATGGAAGAGAAGATGGAGCGCATCACGCAGAAGGAGCATGACATCCTTGCACAGGAGAAGGACCAGGCCCAGCGTGAGAAGACCATCACCGAAAAGGAGGCCCTCATCGACATGAAGCTCGATGAGCAGGAACGCCGCCTTGAGGAAGTCTCCGGCCTTACGGCCGAGGAGGCCCGTGCCCGCCTCTTCGAAGAGATCGAGGCCCGCACCCGCCATGAATCCGCTAAAATGATGCGCGTCATCGAAACCGAAGCCAGGGAGACGGCGGACCGCAAGGCGAAGCAGATCCTCGCCTGCGCCATCCAGCGCTATGCCGGCGACTATGTCAGCGACCAGACGGTCACTGCCGTCACGCTTCCCAGCGAAGATATGAAGGGCCGCATCATCGGCCGCGAAGGCCGCAATATCCGCGCGCTCGAGGCGGCCACAGGCGTCGACCTCATCATCGACGACACGCCCGAGACCGTCATCCTCTCCGCCTACAGTCCTATCAGGCGCCAGGTGGCCCGCATGGCTCTCGAACGCCTCATCCAGGACGGCCGCATCCACCCCGCCCGGATCGAGGACATCGTGCACAAATGCGAGCAGGAGCTTGAGGTGCAGATCAGGGAAGTCGGCGAGCAGGCCACATTCGATGCGGGCGTGCACGGCATCCATCCGGATATCGTCAGGCTGCTCGGCCAGCTCAAGTACCGCACCAGCTTCACGCAGAACGTGCTCCAGCACTCCCTTGAGGTCTCCGCGCTCTGCGGCATGATGGCCGCCGAACTCGGAATGGACGTGAAGCGCGCGCGCAGGGCCGGCCTCCTCCACGACATCGGCAAGGCCGTCGACCACGAAGTCGAAGGCTCCCACGCCGTCATCGGCGCCGACATCGCAAAGAAGTACGGCGAAGGCAAGGACATCATCCACGCCATCGCCGCCCACCATGAGGACGTGCACCCGGAAACCGCCCTCGCCGTCCTCGTCCAGGCGGCCGACTCCCTTTCCGGCGCCAGGCCGGGAGCCCGCAAGGAGCTTCTGGAGAACTATGTCAAGCGCCTTGAGGACCTTGAGAACATCGCCGATGCCTTCGAAGGCGTCGTGAAGTCCTATGCCATCCAGGCCGGCCGCGAGCTCCGCGTCATCGTGAACTCCGACTCCGTCGATGACGATGCGACCTACCTGCTCTGCAAGGACATCTCCGCCAAGATCGAGGAGAACCTCACCTATCCCGGCCAGATCCGCGTCACCGTCATCCGCGAACGCAGGGCTGTCGGCTTTGCCAAGTAATTTTCCCAGCCGCTGCGGCAGCGCGGCATGCCCGAACCAGAAACTCCCCGGCCATGGTCGGAAAGGATAAATCCATGTTCACCCCACCTTCGGATTTCAAGCCCGATTTCAGCAAGTCCGGCGGACTCATCGCCGCCATCGCGCAGGACGCCTCCACCGGCGAGGTCATGATGCTCGCCTGGATGAATGAGGAGGCCTGGAACGCCACCCTCGCCACCGGCGAGGCGCACTACTGGAGCCGCAGCCGCGGAAAGCTGTGGCACAAGGGCGAATCCTCCGGCAACGTCCAGCTTGTCAAGGCCATCCGCCTGGACTGCGATTCCGACGCCGTGGTCATGGAAATCGAGCAGATCGGCGGGGCCGCCTGCCATACCGGCCGCAGCAGCTGCTTCTACCGCCGCATCACCCAGGATTCCTCCTCCGTGGAGATCTGCTGCCCGCAGATATTCGATCCCGCCGAAGTCTACAAAAAATAAGAGGTCATCCATGCAGTCCCAGTTCAAGCTCGGCATTCCCAAGGGGTCCCTTGAAGAAGCGACCCTCGCCCTTTTCGAAAAGGCCGGATGGAAGGTACGCAAGCACGTCCGCAACTACTTCCCCGACATCAACGACCCCGAACTGACGGCCCGTCTCTGCCGCGTGCAGGAAATCCCCCAGTACATCCAGGACGGCGTGCTCGACATCGCCCTTGTAGGCAAGGACTGGCTCCTTGAACGCGGTGTCGACTTCGGCGGCAAGGAAGGCAGCGACGCCCCCGTCGTCGTCATCTCCGACCTCGTCTACTCCAAGGTCTCCAACAGGAAGGCCCGCTGGGTCCTCGCCGTTGCCGGCGATTCCCCCTATAAGACCGCCAAGGACCTTGAGGGCAAGCGCATCTCGACCGAGCTCGTCGGCGTCTGCCGCCGCTACTTCGAGGAGCAGGGCGTCAACGTCCAGATCAGCTACTCCTGGGGCGCCACCGAGGCCAAGGTCGTCGAAGGCCTTGCCGACGCCATTGTCGAAGTGACCGAAACGGAGACCACCATCAAGGCCCACAACCTCCGCGTCATCGACGAGGTCATGGCCAGCAACACCATCCTCATCGCCCGCCGCGACGTGTGGAACTCCCCCGAAGGCCGCAGGAAGATCGAGCAGATCGACATGCTCCTCCAGGGCGCCCTCCGCGCCGAAAGCCTCGTCTGCCTCAAGATGAACGCCCCCGCCGCGCGCCTTGACGAAATACTCGGCCTGCTTCCCGCCCTCAACTCCCCCACCGTCGCCTCCCTCCGCGATCCGGCGTGGGTATCCCTTGAGACCGTCGTAGGGACCGGACTCGTCCGCGACCTCATTCCCCGGCTCCATGAACTCGGCGCCGAGGGAATCATCGAATACAGCCTGAACAAGGTCATCTAAGGATCGTGAGCCATGCGGGAGCAAACTTCCCGCATGGACGCCGGAAAGCTCTTTTCAGCATTTCCCCAAAGATCCCCCTTACATGCCTTAAATAAGAAAGGCCTCCGATCCAGAGGCCTTTCTTATTTTTCAGAGGGGAGAACGGTCTGCGATCCCCCTTCCATTCCGCCTACTTGGCGAGGAACATGTCGGGCTGGGCGACATGGTACAGGTCGCGGCGGAGGAGCTCCTCGGCGATCTGCACGGCGTTGAGGGCGGCACCCTTGCGGACGTTGTCGGCCACGACCCAGAGGTTGAGGGCGTTCTCGCAGCTCTCGTCCTCACGGATACGGCCTACGAAGGTCTCGTCGCAGCCGGCGGCATCGATGGCGAGCGGATACATGTTCGCGCGGGGGTTGTCGACGACGCGGACGCCGGGAGCCTGGGTCAGGATCACGCGGGCCTCGGCGGCGGTGAGCTTCTTCTCGGTCTCGATGTTGATGGATTCGGAATGGCCGAAGAAGACGGGCACGCGCACGCAGGTGGCGGTGACGCGGATGTTCGGATCGAGCATCTTGTGCGTCTCGTTGACCATCTTCATCTCTTCCTTGGTGTAGTCGTTCTCCTGGAAGACGTCGATGTGGGGGAGGCAGTTGAAGGCGATCTGATGGGGATAGGCCTTGGTCTCGATCTCCTGCATGTTGAAGAGGCGGCGCACCTGGGTCTCAAGCTCGTCGAGGCCCTTCTTGCCGGTGCCGCTGACGGCCTGCATGGTGGTGACGACGATGCGCTTGATGGTGGCGACGTCGTGCAGGGGCTTCAGGGCGACAAGCATCTGGATGGTGGAGCAGTTCGGGTTGGCGATGATGCCGTTGTGCTTCTCAAGGTCATCGGCGTTGACTTCCGGCACGACCAGGGGGCAGCGGTCATCCATGCGCCAGGCGCTGGAGTTGTCGACGACGACGCAGCCGGAGGCCGCGGCATAGGGGGCGAACTCCTTGGAGACGCTGCCGCCGGCGGAGAAGATGGCGACGTCGATGCCCTTGAAGGAATCCTTCGTCAGTTCCTTAACGGTGATTTCCTGATCGCCGAAGGGCACCTTGGTGCCGGCGGAGCGGGCGGAAGCAAGAGCGGTGATGGAAGCGCAGGGGAAGTTGCGCTGGGCGAGGGTCTTGAGCATTTCACGGCCGACGGCGCCGGTGGCACCGCAAACGGCAACGTTAAGGCTTTCTTTCATGACGGGTTCTCCTGTGGGAATACGCCGGATAGGGCATTCCCTTCGATTTTTGTAATCAGAGGATTTTTTTGCCCGCCGGAACATATATTGTCAAGCTATGATTTTTTTTTCTCTTTTTAGGAATTAAGCGAGCATTCCCGGCGTAAGGAGCCCCTCCGCAGGCACGATTCCGGAATCCTGTGACAAAAACGCAAAAAAGAAGGCTTGCGCTGTTTCGAGTCTTCGATATGATACGCCCCGGAAGCAGCCCTTATGAAAAACAGCATGTTATGCCTCTTCCTCGCCTTCCTTGCCGCGGCATCATCCGGATGCTCCGGCGGAATCGGCCCGATGCTCGAAAGCATACGGATATCCGGCGATTCGTCCGTCACGGTCTCGTCGGGCAGGGGGATGCATCTCCATGCGGGCCAGTCCACGACGACGGGCCCCGGCTTCCGAAGCCGTCCGTCCGCACCCACAACACAGGTACCGCCATGCTCGCAATCCTAGACTACAAGGCCGGCAACCAGACCAGCGTCCTCAGGGCGCTCCGCTCGCTGGGCATCGAGGCCGAGATCACGGCCGACCCCGGCGCCATCCTTGCCGCAGACGGCGTCATATTCCCCGGCGTCGGCGCAGCCGGCCAGGCCATGGGCCAGCTCACCTCCTCGGGGCTCGACGATGTCCTCCGCAGGGTCGTATCTGCGGAAAAGCCCCTGCTGGGCATATGCCTCGGATGCCAGATCCTCCTCTCCCACAGCGAGGAGAACGACACCGACACCCTTGGGATCCTTCCCGGCTCATGCCGCATGTTCCAGCCGGAATGGACCGACGGCGGCCGCCCCATACGCATACCCCACATGGGATGGAACACGCTTGAGCATGTGCGCAGCTCCATCCTGTTCGAAGGGATCGACCCCGCTTCCCGCTTCTACTTCGTCCACAGCTACTACACCGAGCCCGCCCCCGAGTATGTGATAGCCACCTGCACATACGGCACGACCTTCACCGCCGCCTACGGCAGGCCCGGCCTCTGGGCCCTCCAGTTCCATCCCGAAAAGAGCGGCAGGCCGGGGCTCCGCATCCTGACGAACTTCCACAACTACTGCCGGGAGGCCTGAAATGACGGAACCCTGCCATCTCGCAAAGCGCCTCATCCCCTGCCTCGACGTCCGCAACGGCATACTGACGAAGGGCGTCAGATTCGAGGGGAACATCGATATCGGCGACCCCGTCGAAACGGCGCGCCGCTATTACGAGGAAGGCGCCGACGAAATCGTGTTCTACGACATCACGGCCTCGCATGAGGCCCGCGGAATCTTCATCGACGTCGTCGAACGCGTCGCATCCAACATCTTCATCCCCTTCTCCGTCGGCGGGGGCATATCCTCCGTCGAAGACATGCGCGCCGTCCTCCTTGCGGGAGCCGAGAAGATCTCCATCAACTCCGCAGCCGTCAAGGATCCCCTCCTCATCAGCCGCGGCGCCGACGCATTCGGCTCCCAGGCCGTCGTCGTAGGCATGGACGTGAAGCAGGTGCCCGCAAGCGATGCCTGCCCCTCCGGCTACGAGGTCGTCATCCACGGCGGCCGCAGGCCCATGGGCATCGACGCCGTGGCCTGGGCGGTGCGCTGCCAGGAGCTCGGCGCAGGAGAGCTGTGCATCAACTCCATTGATGCCGACGGCACCTGCGACGGCTACGAACTCACGCTCACGCGGAAGATATGCGATGCGGTCAACATCCCCGTCATCGCCTCCGGCGGCGCAGGCAAGCCCCAGCACCTCGTCGACGCCGTCACCGACGGCGGAGCATCCGCCGCGCTCGTCGCCTCGATCGTCCACTACGGCCAGTATTCCATAGCCGACCTCAAGGCTTACATGGCCGGAGCCGGCGTAGCCGTCAGAACCATCTGATCCCACCAGCAAAACCATCCAGACACGGAGCCCCCATGTCCAACGATTTCCCCACCCGGCGTGCCCGCATGGAATACGTCTGCATGAACTGCGGACACCGCCATCCCGTCGATTCCCTTCTCTACACCTGCCCCGACTGCGGAGGCGTCCTTCTGCTCGAAGACCTCGACTTCGACGAGATGAAGGAAAAGGGCGCCCAGTACTGGCGCGACCTCTTCGATGCGCGCCGCGCATCCCGCACCCAGGCGCTCCGCGGCGTCTTCCGCTTCTACGAGCTCATGGCCCCCGTCCTTGAGGAACAGGACATCGTATGGCTCGGCGAGGGCGACACCCCCATCGTCGACGCCTCCCCCGCCCTCCGCAGCGCGGTCGGCATGAACTTCGCCTACAAGAACGACGGCATGAACCCCAGCGCCTCCTTCAAGGACAGGGGCATGGCCGGCGCCTACAGCTACCTCCGCTCCCTTGTCCGCAGGAACGGCTGGAAGGAAGTCCTCACCGTATGCGCCTCCACCGGCGACACCTCGGCAGCGGCCGCCCTGTGCGGCGCCGCTGTGGGCGACCTGTTCCGCGCGGCCG